>CAYHBN010000037.1:0-14201 GCA_964354865.1 uncultured Candidatus Peribacteria bacterium | reverse complement strand
TTAAAACCATCGGGACACATTGAAGACATGCATCTCGATAAGTCTGGGGCGGCGACTGTAATGGCGACAATTAAAGTTCTCGCGCAGTTGAATTATCCTCGAAAAGTGGTTGCGATTGCGCCATTTACTGACAATTCGATTGGGCCAAAGTCACTTCATCCTTCAGAAATTCTTACGACATACTCGGGGAAAACAGTTGAGGTTTTAAATACCGATGCCGAGGGACGTTTGATTTTGGGCGATGCCGTTGCGTATGGTGTCGATGTGTACAAACCAGAGATGATTATCGACCTCGCAACACTCACGGGCGCGTGTATGATTGCCCTTGGAGAGCGTCACGCAGGGCTTTTTGCGAACAGCAATGAGTTGATGGAGCGATTATATAACGCCGGTCAGTCGACCGATGAGCTTTTGTGGAGAATGCCAATTCATCAAGATGATGCTGATAAAATGAAGGGAACCTTTGCCGATTTGCGAAACTCAGATACCGGAACTTCTCGGCTTGCTGGTGCATCGAAGGGTGCTGCCTATATTCGTGAATTTGTGGGCGAAACACCATGGGCGCACTTAGATATTGCGGGGCCTGCTTTCGTTTCGGATCCAAAAAAATATGAAACAAAAGGCGCAACCGGTTTCGGTGTGCGTGTTTTGACTAAATTCTTCGAGGATTTGGTTTTGCATGAAGGGTAAAAATTTTTTCACGCATGTGCCGCTCTGCGTGCACAGAACTGTAGTTGTGGGGGAGGGGTGGCTTTCATAAAGTCTGCCACAACGACTGCTGCGGGGTACAAATTATCAGTTAATGTGGCAATGTTTTCTCCTAATAGAGAATCATCGGGAAGGGCATGAACTGCCTGGGTGTATTTAGAAATTGCTACTTCTCGTCCTAAGGCACGATAGTCATAAGGTGAAAATGTACTCGGAACGCGTCGTATACCTGCATACGCCTTGAGTCCTTCATCGCCAACACGCATGGCATGGGCAAATAGTTCGTCTTCTGGTACTCGTTCGATGAATAGCTCTGTTAGTAAACCGCCATCATGCATCACGGGGCTACTTGGAGAGTTAACATGTTCTGGCGTGTTTAAGGTGCGGCGCACAAATGCGGTCACTGCAAGTATCAGAGTATCAACCATGCTGCCCGGTATGCGAAGTGCTCTTATTCTATCTTTCACAAAATCTAAAACGAGATCTCCTTCTTGAGCTTTCACTAAGAAAGCGTGAACATCTTCTTCGCCGGTTGCCGTTACTATTCCTTCGGGCTTTTTTGCGTAGATGATTCCTGAGTTGTTGCCGCCATCAGAGTTATTAGATTCCATAATAAATTCTATGATAGATTATTTTTTTAAGAGCACAAGAAAGAGCGGGTAAAAGACCACAGTTGATGGCACGGGAAAATCAAATATAACGAAGCGCCAACACTATCTGTACGCGGAACGGGGTAGCTGATTTTTTACCCGTTCTATGGTATACTTATAAGATTGTTTTTATGAATAAAAAGCCACACGATGTAGTAGATTTTGCGGCTCCTGAAGGCCGTCGCATCATTCATGCTGTTGCTCATGAGCCCTCGGGTATAGATGATTCTCGTAATGCTGTAGCAGTACGCGCGCAAAGTGTTCTTACGTCAGACGCGCAAAGCAGCGAGAGTGGTGCTGTAAGTCTTCGTGAACGTAATCGCGAAATGCGTAACATGATTGAGGAGCTTAAAAGCGGAAAAATTCCGCAATCTTTTTATGAAGAGTACCGTTTGGTTCCGGCAGACTCACCGGAGGGGATTGCGTTTAATAACACCATGCAAACTGCGGTGCGAAAATTATATACACTACCTGAGCAGCAGCAGACCCCGACACTCGTTGACTACCTTACGCACCATGATTTCGACGCGGAACCCGTGCGTTTTATGCTGAGTGATCATCCCTTCCCGAACGCATATTCGGTGAACTATGCGAATCCTCCGCTGATTGTTCTCACAAAAGCTCTTTTTAAAGAGCAGAATTTTTTGAGAGATGACGGGGTGCAGGTTAAGGAACGAATCGTCAATACCCCCGATGAATTGCGCGTTATTATTGGTCACGAAATGACTCATGCGAAGCTGGGAATCAAATTTGGTCATGAGCGCTCAAATTCGAAGTTTGAAGAAGGCGCCGCTCAAGGAATCCCATCATATTTGCTTCACACAGCCAACTGTAATCCTCGCGCTGTGCTCTGGCTCTCTCAAAAAATGCATCAAACAAATGGGGGACAGCGGCCTGAATTGTTGGCGGCGGTGTTAGACGCACACCCCTTGCCAAGGACTGAGAAGTCGATACTCGAGAGCAGTTTAGCGGCACTTCATAACCAGCGAGGTGATTTCTCTCATATGCAGTCTAGTGCCCCGTTTAGTACTACGAGTCCGTTACTCTCAAGTATAAAAGCGGCTCATCATGTAACCTACGTCGAAAGCAAAATGCCTGCAGATTATGAATCAAAGCCGCCAATTGAAAAAATAGCGATTTTAAAAGATATCCTTATTGGTCTCGATTCGTATTTGCCAATAAGGCTTAATGCCATTGCTTCGGCGTTTTTTGTGCTTGAAGGAAAAGTTGATCCTGCTGAGGCGACTGCACTTGTCGATGAGTGTGCCGAGTATGTGCTGACTCTTAGTGAATCGATAGGGTACGAGAATTGTAGGCGGCTCTACTATTCTTTGAGTAGCATTGCTCATCCAAATGAAAAAGGGAAATTCCCCATTGGTCGGCTCAAGAAAATTCAGGCGGTTGCCGAGCGCTTTGTGAGTGCCGGTTTAGCAAGAAATACAGAAGCGATTGACGTAGCTGCAGAAGAACTTCTTGTTGTCGTTGGAGCAGAGAAGTGCCTTGCTACAGACTCAGGACAGAAGTTTTTGCAGTCACTGCGTTGGCCACAGTTTACCTTGCCAACGGGTTTAGCAAAATACGATGGGGGTGATGTACAAACCACGTTGGCAGTGTCATGGAATCCCGTGCTTGAGCGAGCTCGCACTAACCCGACTGTGTTACGAGCTGCACTTTGTATGGGAATCCCCGTTGACCCTACGCTGCTTGTTCAAGATCCCGATAATACAGAGGCGCAGATTATATTCTCTCATACCGAGGGCATGTTGAATAAATTCGATTTTCTCTTAAAACCGCTCAATAAAGAGAGCGCTGAAAGTCCTCTGCAGCCATTCAGTACCGGCCCGGTAGATGCAACTTCTCCCGCGTTTGACTTCGACTCAGCACGCCTTTTGCTCGATAAAAAAGGAAGGGTTACCCAAGTGCTTTCGCCAGACGCGCTCGCCAAAATCCGGTATAACATGTGCTGTGAGTATATTCAGCACCTACTGCGAAAATCGTGTGATGCGCTGAAAACTGCCACCGAGGAAGATCGCCCCGGCAGACAAGAAGCTCATGATGATTTTATTGAGACTATCGTTTCATATACTACTTCTGCACGTTTGCACCACCTTTTTGTTGAAGATCTTTTCGCAGAAGAACCGCGTGTTTTTTTCGAGGCAAATAATATATCTTCTTGTGATGAAGAAAGAGTAACTCTTTTGATGCCTTATGTAATGAAGTGTATTAAAAGTGAACCATACAGAACTGCATTACGGGGCTTGTTTGGTATTGATCCCGGTACGCAAAAGGTTGATCAAAAGAAAAGCTCATCGCTCTTTTTGCAGAGATCACTTTCGGGCATTTCATTGCCCGAACATCACGATCGAAGTTCAGATTTTGGTTCGCATTTGTTTTTCTTCTTGCTTGCAGAAAAAGGCATTTTATTTTCACCGGTTGAAAAGGCAGAAATTATTAATTCACTTCTTTTACAGGGTCGTAAGCACGTGAGTGGCGAATATCAAAATGCTAGAGGTGAGTCGAAGCCACCAAAGATTGAAGTCTCTCCGCGTGATGCGACACAGCTGTGTCCGCGCCTCGATGCATGTGCACTCGCCGTCGGATTGCCGACCGTTGGCAAAATCAATGATATACATAAACTGACAGCTCTGGTTGAGCAGCATGCGAAAAATCCTCAATATGGGCTTCTAGTGGTGTGGATGTGCCTGTTACGAGTTGTAGAACTGAATAATGTAAAAAAACCTTCAATTTCCGGTTTTGCCTCATTTTTAGAGGCAACGGCTCCTTACTTGCGGGTTAAATTTTTTGAGACACAGGTTAAGGATTTTATTAACACCTCGCTATCTCTTGCTTTACAAAAGGCACCACTCAATGAAGCCGTAAAAATCTGGTGTATTTATAAAGACAATCAGTATCTTACCGCCGATGTCGTTGGAGAAACGCTTGATCAGCTTACCGAACGCATAAAATCAGAGCAGGCTGCAACGCAGGTTGTGGTTATTCAAACATTGTTGATGGGCAGATACATTGAAAAAACAAAAAATGTTGAAGCCCTGGTCGATATTTTGGTTGACGCAACTGTAGCTGAGCACGGTATCGACGATGGTACAGATGAATACGAACAAAAGCTAAAACCATTTGTTGCATGGGTATCAACTCACGTAAAGCGGTTGTATCAGCAAATGATATTTTCGGCATTAGCACGAAAATCAGTCGCGCAGGCAAATACTACCTATGCTTTCTATAATGCTATGCCAAAAGTGACTGCAACAGATTTGAATACCAAAACCGCCATGATAGGGGTTGGTGTAGATGCTTTTTGGGAGTATGGAAGACGAAATCCAAATGATCAAAAGCGAATTATTGAGTTTTTCTCAGAATCGTTTCACGAAGATACGGCAGGTGGACTTTTTGATGATATGAAAGCGACTTCCATTCATATGCAAGGCTACATTGATCCCGAGGGTAAGAATGAAGAAAGTGCTCGTCGTCGTTTGAGTAGTGCAAAAGAAAAAAGAATAGAAGAAAAATCCGATAAAGCGGCAACTGCGTACATGAAACATGCGTATGAAAATTTCTGGACGGCGCCCTTCGAAGTACGAATTGCATTTTTCAAAGAACTTTTGGTAAGTGATGATTCGCCTGGAATGAACGATGACTTGATTGAGTTTGTATGCTCGTTGGCGTTTAAAGGTGATCCTGAAGAAACAAAGTATATACGTGACTATGTTCGTGCATATGTTGCGGTCTCGCCCGAATATATGCAGGTAATTTCTTTAGCCGCTCTTATTGCAGCTGCAGAAAAAAGTCGTGATTCTACGCTGCCACTGGGGCAAGCCATCGCGCTCTTTGCCGAGAAAGTTGGACCCGCTGAAACGAAGGTGGTACAAATTGCAGAAGGACACCCCGACGTTCCTGTAGAACTTCGTAAAGATTTAGGCCGTTTAAAATATGCCGCTAACGAACCCGAGCGATGGAATGTTCATGAGCAAATCGATGGGCTTGAGTCCGAGTTGCTTGATTCGTACATGCAGTTGTCTGGCCATGATGGTGTCACCATTGAGCGGCGTGGCCGTGTGTTAGGTTCGGGTTCTCTCTTCGTTGCTATTGAGGTTTTTTTGAGCGATGGCACGCAGCATGTGCTAGCCATGCAGCGCCCCTACTCACTTGAGCGCGGCAAAACGGGTTTCAACAGTTTGGGACAATGCATTGAAAAGCTAGGTAGTGACCACCCCATCGTGACGACGTTACAAGATTTAGTCGAAATGGCTCATGGCCGATTAGATGTCGAGACGAACTGTGAAGTCGCGCCGCTGCAATACGATACGGCATACGAACTCTATAAAAATACCGATGTTGAGGTTGATGGGGTAATTATCTCTGCCACTACGCCTCGTCTGACTGCACACGGTAAAACGTTCTTTATGATGGAACGCATGGAGGGTACTCATTTTGCGCAGTTACCCGACCAAACCGAAGATGACATAGCCTCAAAAAATCGACTTTCACGTGCGCTCGTTTTTAAAGAACTCTGCAACATTTTCCGTGGAACGTTTGATAGTGATCGTCATGGCGGGAATGTCAAAGTACATGAAAATTCGCTCAACCATTTTGATTTTAAAGGAATGATGATTAGCAGCCCGACAAAGCAAAATCTTGAAAATTGCGCACATATTTTTGCACGTGGTTTTGAAAAAATGATGAGTGGTGAAGATCTTTTAACTGCATTGTTATCTTCACAGCGTGAGTATCGCGCTGAAACAGGTGACGCCGATGTGTATGTGGGTGAAGTTATGAAGGCGCTTGTATCGCTTGGTGAGTACGTGCGACTTATGAGTCAGGAGCAGCGTATGGAGGTTTTTGTGGCGGCACTTCAGGCATGTCGCTACGAGCCGTTCGTGGTTATGTTACAAGAAGAAATCCCCATGATTGCCGGACTCATGAGTGCAAAAATTGATTCGATTAGAGTTGTGGGGGAGTGATTCCTTAGGAGGCTGCTCTTTCAGAAGTTCATCATTCATTTCCTCGTGCGGTTTTCCAGTATCGTGGTAACGCCGTGAGCATGACTCGCAATTTGTGCAGATGGGCGGGTAATGGTTTTGGCATGGCATTCAGCGCTGCGAGCGGTTGTGCTCCATATTGATCTAAAAACTGCTCTTCAGTTATACCAAGTTCATCGAAAAAGACGCTGTTGTCTTGGTTGCGAATGAGAGGAGTCATTGCGGTGGCGAAGTTTGTGACGCATTCTTCGTCACATGACTGGGGCTCACTCATAAGTGTATCGACACCTGTCCGTAAATCGAGTGCGACTTTTGTCGCTTGCATCATATCTATCTCATTAAAATCAACATCGAAGTATTTTCGTGCAATATCATTGCGGCATCCTCCTTCAATTTTTGCCCGTTTTTCGTTGTCTGTTCTTCGCTGTTCGTCGTTATCGCACTCACCTTTTGCGTTACAGCGCTTGAGTGCGTCTATAATATGTGAAACACGTTCGGTAAGAGCCTCGCTTTGGCGTTTCTTACATTCAATTTCGATAGAGTTACCAACTAGCGCAGCCACTTCGGTGTCTCCATCTTGAATTGCAAGTCCAAGACGATACATAACGGGTTTTATACCATCATTTGGAATGAACTTTTGGTCGGCACACGTAGCAATCATTCGAATGGGGTCATGAAAAGCATCAAGGTCATCTTCTGTTGCAAATTCTCGTAACTCTTTAATTGTTTCAACCAGTTCTACAGGATTTTCACTGGTCATAACTCTTTCACAGGTGTCTTTTAGTGTTGGCTCTTCGCTTTCTGGTTCGGTGTTTTTTACTGTTTCACCAACGTTACTCTGTGATGGTGTCGAATCTGCCGCCCTAACAGTATCATTTCTCTCGTTATGTATAGGTAATTCGTGTTCGTTTTTCGCGCCAGCATCGGGTGAAGATGAAAGTGTGCCGGATACTTGGTTGGCCGTCTCGTTGCATTTTGTAACAAGCGCTATTGAGCCGAGAGCGACAACCGCCGCAATAAGTGGATTTCTGACAAGTTTATTAATTCTTGAAGGCTTATTCATACCCGCACGATAGGTTAAATTCCATATTTGTCAATATTTGCACTGGTATCTCGAAAGTTTCACCGATGATGAGCAGCAGCGGCCACGTTTGGCATGACACTGCTGTGTCAAATCTCCGAGAGGACAACTTCTTCGAAAGCGCATCAAAATTTTAAACCTTGAACATGCAGTATTCATTGAGGGAATTCAACATCGTTCGATTCTTTTATTTCGAGTGCGTCGCCTTTTTTGATTTTTTAGCAATCACGCCAATGTTCCAGCCAAAAATACCGAGTGGTAAAAAGTCTGAGAGTCGTGATGCTTCTATCAAGCAGAATAATTTTGAATCAAATATCTTGCCGAGACGTCCGGAAAGTAATCTGTATGGAAGGTAATAACTGCCGAACCATCTGCGCGGGGCGAATCCTGCCTTAGAAAGCTTTTTTTTGAATGATCCGTAGTTATAGAATCTAACGTGAGTAGGATCCCATCCAAACCATTTTTTATTACCTCTGAGTCGGTGGTAGCTTCCCTGAATGAGATAATTCAGACACCATGAATTTTGAGTGTTTAGGACAATGATGCCGTCATCTTTTAAGTGATCATGCATATTCAAAAGAAACGCCGCATCTGCATCGATGTGTTCAATAACATCTTTCGCGAAAATAATATCGAATTTTTTTTGAAGTTTTATATTCGTGGCATCACCAACGACCATCGTCGCTGATGGATTTTCGGCCTTGTTCGCATCGAGAATCGGTTTAACAAGATCTACACAAGTCACATTGGCACCGTGGGCAATAAAGTACTTTGTCCAAATTCCTCCCGCTGCACCTATTTCTAATATTTCTTTTCCTTTTAAAGAACCAAATCGTTTCATGACTCTCTTAATCATTGCAATTTTAATTTTATCGTAGAGATTGTCGTGGCCTTCTTTGTATATCGAAATAGCTTCTTCCGGGTTTTTAATATCGTAGAAAGATTTTGAACTCATAGTGACGAAATACTAACATCAACCTAACATCAGAACAAACTAAAATTTCGACGAACAATACTGCTTAATTGTCGCTTATTTTAGCTAAGAAACCTTCAGCAAAAACTCCTCAACCGTCATAGTCTCTTGTGCCTTTGTTGCGTAATCACGTACACACACTTTTGCATCAGCGACTTCTTTTTCGCCGACAACAAACATGTAGGGGACTTTCATCATTTCTGCGTTGCGGATTTTTTTGCCAAGCGAGTCGTTGTTGTCGTCGAGCTCAACGCGCACACCCACAAGTTCAAGCGCGTCTCGCACACTATTTGCATACGACAAGAACTGGTCAGAGACTGGCAAAATGCGCACCTGTACTGGCGCAAGCCAGTAGGGGAATGCACCACCAAAGTGTTCGATAATAATTGCCATAAATCGCTCAAATGAGCCAAAAATAGCAACGTGTAGAACTGCCACGTACTGCTTAGAGCCATCGTCTGCAATGTACTGCATCTCAAAGTTTTTTGGCTGCACGAAATCCATTTGAACTGTGGTCATCTGCCACTCACGACCGAGTGCGTCTTCGATCATAATATCGATTTTAGGACCGTAGAAAGCTGCCTCGCCTTCGCCGATAAAGTACTCAACTCCCCAGCGTTTAACTCCTTCAATTAAATTACTCTCTGCCATCTTCCAAATCTCATCGTCACCAAAATATTTTTCAGGTTTTTTAGGATCTCGAATCGAAACGCGAGCGCGGAATTTCGTGAATCCAAAAGTTTCGTATACTTCTTTCACTAGTCCCAAAACCATATCTATTTCAGCGCCAATTTGGTCGTAACGCACAAAGTGATGTGTGTCGTCTTGTGTTAATGCACGAACGCGAAGAAGCCCGTTTACCTCGCCGCTTTTTTCATTTCGATATACCGTTGTATTTTCAGCATAACGAAGTGGTAAATGACGGTAGCTGTGTTGTTCTGCGTTGAATAACTCAAAGTGGTGTGGGCAATTCATGGCTTTCATTACCAATCGGTCGCCATCTTCGGTCTCCATCACGGGCATCATCGCATCGTACTTGCCCATGTGTCCCGAACGAATGTACAGGTCTTCTTTTGCAATATGTGGAATACCGACAAATGTATATTTGCGCGCTTTCTTTTTAGCGGTGATAAAATCAGTGAGGTTCTGTTTGAGCTGTTGTCCTTTTGGCAAAAAGAGAGGAAGTCCGCCACCAACCAACGCGCTGTGAGTGAAAAGAGAAAGTGTTTTTCCAAGGATTTTATGGTCGCGTTTTTTAGCCTCTTCAAGGAGTCGAAGGTGCTCGTGTAGCTCTTCTTTTGTTTCGAAGGCAGTGCCATAAATGCGCTGCAGCATTGGGTTTTTCTCGTCTCCTCTCCAATACGCGCCAGCAGTTGAAAGCAATTTAAACGCCTTAATTTCGCCCATATTTTCGAGGTGATTTCCCTCGCACAAATCCACAAATTTCACCGCGCCATTTTTGTCGACGTTCTCGTAAAAAGTCACCGTTGTTGAGCCCGCTTTTTTCCATCCTTCACATAAATCAACTTTGTATGGCTGTCCCGCTTCTTTCAAAACTTTAATTGCGTCATCGATATTTTCTTCGCGGCGCACAAACGTTTGTCGCTCATTAATAACCTTAATCATATTTTTTTCCAAAATCGCCAAGTCCTCAGGAATCAGCGCTCGTGGTAATTCGAAGTCGTAGTAAAATCCTTTATCGATTGGTGGACCAAATCCTAATTTTGCCTCGGGGAACATGGCAATAACGGCTTGTGCAAGCGCGTGGCTGCATGAGTGGCGAATGTGGTACAGGTGAGATGATTTATCGAGTTTGCTCGTTGGTTTTGGTGCCGCTGTTGAATCACCATATAGCGCGATATTTTCTAGACGCGGATTAGCTAAGCGAATGTAGTCGTTTGTTTTTAATGACATTGATCGATCTAACCGTGCAGCATTAAAAAAGAGTTCTTCATTTTTAAGTAATAGTGGATCAACAATCAACTCTAATTCTGGATTAAAAGAAAAGGGAAGAATGGTTCCCGATACGCTCCCCGCAAGTGTTTCTGCAATATCTGGAGTCGCAAATGAAACGTAGCTGCCGCCTAGCAATTCTTTAATTTTTTCAAGATTGATCTTTGCATCACCAGGTACGACTCCCAAAACATATTTTGTCTCTTTCTTACCAATTTTAACCATAACAATGATGCATTTTGCAGCCTGTGAAAGAGTATTACCGCGCATTGGGCTTACAAGTTCGGTGCGGCCCTCTGGTTCGTGGTCGATCAATCTGTATTGAGCCTTATTTGAATCTAGAAAGGCGATGAGTTCTTGGTAAGTGTCTTTTGATGGCATTGGTAAGGGAGTTAGGAGTCGAAAACGGGCTTAGTTTACGTGAGGGAAGGGCAGAGCGTCAATCAGGCTAATAACATAAGTTAAGAAACTCAGCTTTTGGTACGCCGAGCTTATTGAGTATTTCAGCAATTTGTACTCGACTTGGTGTGTGACCTTTTACTACTTCGTGAATTTTTCCTTTGTAATCAATTCTGATATGTATCTCGTCTTCTGTAATTTCTGCACCCAACCAACGCAAATTCCGCAGCGCATGATTGAAGCTGACTGGCATCATTTTAAATGCCAATCTTGAGCCAGCCGAAGTTTCAAGTGCGCCTTGGTTACTTTGGTACGATACTTCATGTACCAGATCAGCTGGTTCGATTTGAGTTGCATTCCGTGCTAGTGCGTTGATGGTTCGTCTTTCACGACTAATCCTATCGATAGTACGTGATGAAAGTTCTTCTGCAGCTGATTTAAAGTAATGGAGCCTGTTAATGATGTGATCTATTCGGAATACGCTGTGCCACTCTAAAGACTGTAAGTATTCTAGAAATTCCGCTCCAAGAGCTTCGCGTGCTTCAACTGGACGGTTTTCTGCCTGATTTTGATCATTATTTTCGTTCATAAAAGTGGTGGGTTAAAATTATTAATTCGTTTTTTCCAGCGTTGAATGCTAGAGGGGCTTACTTTGAGTAGGCGCGCGGTGGTGCGGATAGAGAATCCATGGGTAAGCAGCTCGACCGCGCGCCTGAAGAGTGTTTCTTTTGTGCGCAGCCGATACATAGGCGTGCCTTTGCCCCGATGCCGCCTGATACGGGATCCCGGCTTAACGTCGGGGCGTGGTGAAAAAATTTTAGACATAAAAAAGCCCCACTTTTGGTGGGGCGATTACGATGCGAAATAAAGTTAGAACTATGCACGCATCAAACTACCCCACGCGGATGTGGTGGTAGTGGTAGTTGCGCAAGCCGCCGCCATGGCAGCTGCGACGTCACTCAGGATGTGTGCGAAGTTCTTCATATCTGTATCTAAAATAGTAAAGTAGTCTTTGGCAAGATGCAAGATGGGTGTACTCGTTAACGGTGCTTTGTTAGATTGTGTCACCGGTGATGAGCAGAAGCGAAGATCCGCGAGGACCACTTTTTAGAGCTTAATAACTCTGCGCCACGAACTCCCTAAATAATAAAACTTTCTTCTTGTCGCGTGGGTTGAATAGTAGTGGTTCAACGTCGCGTGCTAAATCCTCAAAATTCAATTGAGCTGTCTTTTCGAGCATATATTTTTTAAGATCGGCCTGAGTTTCAATGCCGATATTCTTTTTCAAATAAGCAAAATTTGGTTTCGCGCCAATGCCATGCAGAAAAACGATGTCAAAAAAGTCGCGCCCCATTATTCGTTTTCGATTTACTGACGCAAAGATTTTCTGTGAAAGCAATATGTCTTTTGGGACAGCGTTAATTTGAGTAAAAACATCAAATTTATTTAAAAGTGGTTTGTCTGGTGAATACTCAAAATTCTGTGGCACGGTATCAACTTGAATAAGGATTTTATGTTCACTCAAGTTAGAAAGTCCTGAATCGAAAAGTAGTTTTGGAATACGAATTTTAATTCGATATGCGTTTTTCGTGACCGTGTTTATCTGTACCTCAAGCCCTTCTAGGCTCAGGTCTTTTTGAATAATGCTGCTTAATTCAATAAACTCTTTTTCGCTCAACGCAAAATTATCAAAGTCTAAATCTTCTGAAAATCTTGTACTACCATATACGATTCGAAGTGCGGTACCCCCAAGAAAAGCTAGTTTATTCGCGTAATCGCTGTCGAAAATACTATTCAAAATTTTGTACTGTAAATATTCCTTTAAAATACTTTCTTTGAAGGCGCGCAGATTTTCCGGGTATGTAGAGAGAATTTGTTCGAGTGAAATCATGATGTTTTGTTTAGTGTATTTAATAAAGTTTTTGCACGTTTTGTTAGTGCTCTGCTCTCGAAGGCCACAAGATATTTTTGAAATTTTAAAGGATTTATTTGCGCCTTCAACTCATCGTTATTAATTCTCATCTCTAAAAAATCCTCCGCAGTTTTAATGTTTGGGTGCAGATACATATAGTCCAACATGGCTTTTTCAGGATCAGCAATAAGTAGCCTCTGTTTGCCAAAATCAACAAGTCTGTATCCCCAGAATAGTGAAGGTCGTATCTGTTGATAACTAACGTTTCCTATACATGTTTCAAAGTGTGCTGTTTTTCTTGTACTTACCGAGGTGATTTGAAAAATCTCTTCAGGAATGAGTCCGTAGAATTTTAACGCTGTTTCAAGTGATATATAAGACGGTGAATATATTTTATTTGCCGTATAAAACAAAAAATCACGGTTGTTGTCATGGTTTGAAAAGCAATAAAAGCCCCGCTTTATTTTATTCAAGTACCCCTGTTTTTCCCATCGATCAAGTTGAACGCGGTTGAATTTAGGAATTATTTTAAGAATATCCCTTAACGAAAAAACAGGGTAATTTGATGCTCTATTGAGAAAATCTGTATATCTCATTTGTTTCCGTTAAACTACAAAAATGTATGTTAACGGAAACATAATAGCTGTTTTGTGCAGAAATAGCAAGTTTACGAGCTACTCCAAAATTCCCAACAAATGGCTTCGTACTAGTTCACAAATTTTTTCGGCACTGGCGCGTGATTGATGAAGCAGCATTGCCGCCTTTGCGTCGAGTCCCATTGTGGCTAAATAGTCTGGGGTGATGAGTGAATCGAGGTCGCCTTCGGGTCGTGGTTTTCCATTAAAAACTTCTGCTAATGCATGGCTCGCAAAATATTTTGCATTGGCGGTGTATTGATCCAAAAACTGCCCGCCGTTTGTTGTTTTGTAATACAGATATCCTCGAACGTATATTTTTAGCGCTTTTTCGAATACCTGAGTATATTGAGCACGTGATGCTTCAGTCAAAATTATTTCAACCGCTTTGCATTTTGTAATAAGATTCGTTTCTGCCATTTTTTCGAGTGCTTCCGATAAAAAACGCGCTGAATTTAGTTCTCCCTTTTCTGCTCGTGATAACGCATAACATATGGCGCGCACTATAATCTCCTCTCTGTTTTTAGGGTCAGTACCGTGCCCTTCATACTCTAAATTTCTCACCATGTGTGCGATCGTTCCAAATGACGAGTCCTGGGCAATAAAGAGGCTTTGAAGCGCATGATCTCCGCGGTGAAGTGGGGTGCCTCGAAATCTTTTTACTATATTCGAAATGACGTCTGGGTGTGTTTCTAATGCATGAGAAACTGTTGTTTGTACCTTGTTTTGCTGATCGCTAAAAAAAACATCTGCGAGCGCGGTATATGCCTCGGCTGTTCTTTGATTTTCCGCCTGAATTATTGTTAAATGGCTCTCGTCGTATCTCCATTCAGCTTTTTTCTGAGATGTTTCTCGGCTTTTTTCGTATACGGTTTTTACGTATTGGGCAGCTG
>CAYHBN010000036.1:0-14363 GCA_964354865.1 uncultured Candidatus Peribacteria bacterium | reverse complement strand
AATATTGGGAATACGCATGGTTATAAACACATCTTTACCAATTTGCTTCTTTTGAAAGGTTTTTAAATACTTGCTATACAAACGTTCAAGCATTGCTTCATCGGCAAACTTGCCTTCCCAATCCCACATATATTCATCACAATTAAGCGTCTCAAAACTTTCAAATAAATCTTGCGTTTCTTGCTGAGAAGTTACGTACGCAGAATCGGCCCACGAAGGTGCACGCGCATTGTCAGGATGTTGCGTCGCCATGAGCACCGGTATTTTTCGCTGTGAAACAGGATTAAACATAAAGGTGATAGAGAGTGTTTTTAAATACCGTATTTTTTGAGAAGTGGCTCTATGCGAGCACTTCGTTTTAACAATGATTTGAACAACTTTTCGCCAGGCTCACGTGTACCTGGCTCAAGAATATATTTTGCAAAAAGAGCTCCCGTAGTCGAAGAAACAATACCTTTCTTTTTTAAGAATTCATAGCAATCAGCCTCAAGGATTTCTGCCCACAGATAGCTGTAATAGCCTGCACTATAGCCTCCTGCAAAAATATGCCCGAATGATGCGTACATCGCATAGCCTTTTTGTTTTGGTAACACCGTTCGTTTTGAAACAATCCTATAACACAATGAATCGAGCGCCTGTACCGTTTTAGGAACGGGCAGCGTATGCAAGGCCATGTCTAAATATCCAAATTCATTTTGACGAACGACATGATACCCACCAAGCCACGTTTTAAGCTTCCACATGGCATTGATATCTGACTGTGGCAGTACCTCACCCGTTTTGTAGTGTTTTGCAAAATCGTTAAGAACTGATTTTTCCCACGTCCAGTTTTCAAAAATCTGAGAAGGAAATTCTACAAAATCCCACTCAACATGAAAACCATTTAAATTGGGCAGCTGATTACTTGAAAGGATTGCATGCACCGCATGACCAAACTCATGAAACAACGTCTCAACATCGCGATGCATTAAAAGTGAAGGAAATTTCTTGCTTGGTTTTGGAAAATTCATCACATTAATCATAATCGGCAACGATGATTTTTCGTTATACACAAAACCTTCACGAAGCATATTACACCATGCACCGCCGCGCTTACTTGGCCGCGCGTAAAAGTCAGCGATGTAATATGACACAAGTATATTAGCGCGATAGACTTCATACACACGAACACCGTCGGCATAAACACTCGTCTGAATTTCTTTAAAGGTAATGCCGTACAGTTTTTTACATACGGCAAAGAGTCCTGCGATTACGACATTTAATTCGAAGTAATCGCGTAGTTTTGCATCGTCAAATTTAAGGTGACTGCGTCGGTATCGATCACTATAAAAAGGCATATCCCATTCACTGAATTTTTCTTTTTTCTGCAATGGCACCGAGCACTCAGCATGCGCATACTGAGAAAGCAACTCGCTCTCCTTTTTCGCAGCAGGAAGGGCTTTTTTATAGACCGAATCCATCACTGAAAGAACCTTCTTTTCTGAAGGCGCCATTCGGATTTGCAGTGCATACTGTGCGTAATTCTTAAATCCTAGTAATTTTGCCTTCTCGCTTCGCAACGACAAAATCTTTAAAATCAATTTACGATTATCGAACTTGCCACTCGTCGCAATTTTCGTATTCTCTTCATAAAACTCCTGGCGTACTGCTCTATTAGTACAGTACTTCATGACTGCCGCGTACTGCGGTGGCAACAACGTAAAAAGAAAACCGGTCTTTTCACCTTCTGTCTGTGCCATTTCTCGCGCCTCATTTCTGTCGGAGTCTGGCATAAAACCCAATACCGACTCATCTTCAATTACCTTTGAAAATAGCTTTCGACTATCGATCACATTATTCTCAAATTTCTGCCCAAGAGCGCTGAGCTCTTTATTAATTGCCGCAATTCTCTTTCTCTTACTATCGTTAAGTAAGACACCCGCGTGTTCCATATCTTTCATAAGCAACTGAATTGACCGTTTTTCATCGGCGCGCTTTGTCTTTTTTAACACTGACTTCAAAAGTGCATATAACGGCGCACTCAAACTCACCTCATTACCAAAGGCAACCAACTGAGGCTCAAACTTTTCAATAAGTGCGCGAGTCTCATCGTTCGCACTCACCGAATTCAACGTATCGATGAAGGAAAATAAAATTCCTAACTCGCGATCGCTTGTTAAATGTGCCAGTACAACCGACTCATAGCTCGCAGTTTCAACAGGAGTTTTAATAAGCTGCTTAAACTGTATCTTTGCTTGCTTCAATAAATCATCTAAAAGAGTCCGAGACTCTTGTAAGGCTGCTTTACTTGTAAACTTCGAAAAATCGATCATTTCGGTGCCTTTCAATAGTTCTCGTAACGGAATCTGAGTTGTATTTTGCTTCATAGACCGGATTCTATCTGAAAATCGTCCAAAAATCCCCCTTTTCAAATTCGAGAATTGTGATACTATGCGAACCTAATTTTATATATGGCAAAAAGACTACCGCCAGGCCCAAAATCAGAGATTGACGACGAAACACCTCAAACCGAGGCTGAAAGCGAAACACCTGTACTCGATATAATGAGAATGCTTCTTAAAACGGTAGGGCGTGAGTTAAAAAAAGCATCAGAAACACCCGATGAAGGCCTCGATGAAATGGCTCAAAGAAGAAAACGTCGGTCAGAAATTTATGAAGAAACTGAATCGCCCTCAAATGGTGATGCGATAATTTTGAAATTCGAACCGCCGCCATCTCTTGCAGACAATTTTTCGGCATTATACCCAGATAAACAGCTCCCAGACTTTTCGGTTCTATCTCAACTTGGTTTCCGTATCGATGCTGCTTTTCATGAAACAGCAGGAATCGACCATACCGCTCCTAAAAAACATTTAAAGTTCGCTCAGCGCAATGCATTAGCAGAGGGAGCACGAGAATTATTCACTACAGAAAGCCTTATGAGCACTCACAAGTACCTCCTTGGACTGTATGCTCGCATTCTTTTATTCTGTAGCAATTTTACAGAAGGATTAACTTCAAAACTGATTAATCCTGAAACTTTTGAAGTATTACATGATCCAATGGAAGATTTAGTTGAAATTATCAAATACATGCAAGATGCGTATCCCGTAGTTTGTCGTGAACTCATGATGAGCTCAGAAATTGTGAAAACCTTAATGCTAGGTAGAATTGATGCTCTAAAAGAACAGAAAAGAAAGGGAACCGAACCTAAACCTAGTGATTTTCAAAAAAATACGCGCGAATATGCAAAAGTCGCTATGGTAAACTCAGAAGCGGTAATTCGAGGTGCACAATTATGTAATAGCGATTATGTCGTAGGTAGTCTTGCAACTGCCTTAGAAACTGGACTTTTTGCGATTACTCATATAGCGGCTGATAATTTAGCTCCCGCATTCGTGAAGAGACCCGATGGCAAATATGCCTTCGAAGCACACTTCCCTTTTAAATTAGATTTTATTCTTGCAGCAAGTTCTTGCATAATGACACTCATGCCGCAACTCAGGCTTCAAATTGCAAATATTTCGCGCATTAACACAATAACGAACGGACTCAGAACAGAGAATTAAAAAAACCGACCAAAGGGGTCGGTTTTAAAAATCATTCTGATTCAAACTAACCAACGTTCTGGATAGCATCATCACCTTGTACAGGCATTGAAGGGCCTTGTTCTTCACCATCTTCTAATGAACCAAGGGTAGCCAATACCTTTGCGTGAAGTCGAGCATGATCGTCTAATTCTGCGCCTGTAGGAAAATTATTCATTCCCTTCATTAGTGAAGCCATGTGCGCATCTGTATCAACAGCATCATTTTGACCAAGAAGTTCACGGATATCTGCTACTGAAGGTATCTCACGATCTGATGTATTTGGTGTCATATAATAGGTAGGTTATGTGTTATTTGAGACCTAACTGTATCATATTTCGGTAGAAAGTAAAGGGCAACGATCATCATCAAAATATACACGATCTCACTACCAGTTAATCCCCTTCTTACCTGTAAATTCAAGATATTCGTTCGCTTTACTAAAGTGCTTGCAGCCAAAAAATCCGCTGTATGCCGAAAGTGGCGACGGATGAGGCGCTTTCAGAATTAAATGTTTTTTTTCATCTATGAGAGGCACTTTATTTTGCGCATAACGCCCCCAGAGCATAAAAACGACGTTATTCTGTGTATCGCTAATCTTTTTTATAACCGCGTCGGTAAAAGTCTCCCACCCTTTTTTCTGGTGAGAACCGGCAGTATTCGCAACTACCGTGAGCGTTGCATTCAGAAGTAGCACCCCCTGGCTAGCCCACCGCTCGAGGTTTCCACTTTTCGGTATCTCGATGCCAAGGTCACTCTTAATCTCTTTATAGATATTTTGGAGAGAGGGCGGAATTTGAACTCCGTCATTTACTGAAAAACAGAGGCCGTGAGCTTGACCAGCACCGTGGTACGGATCTTGTCCTAAAATGACGACTTTTATTTTTTCTGGTGGGCACAGGTCAAATGCATTGAAAATTTTCGCTGGCGGCGGGTAGACCGTTTTTGTTTTATATTCAAGACGGACGAACTCTGTTAAGTCTTTAAAGTAAGACTTTTCGAATTCGTCCGCCAATAGTTTTCTGAAAGAATCGTGAATCTTTACGGTCATAAAGGACTATTTTTTGCAACACATGCCTTCATCGCACTCACCTTTACACATTTTTTTGCAAAGAAGACGCTCGAGAGAAAAACGACCACCGCCCATAACAAACAACACGAGACAAAGAGCAAAAAGTGAAACGTCGTACTCCCAACCTGTCGTTGAAACACTTGAGTAACCGATGCCCCATACAAATTGCTTCATGTATACTGCGCCGACCATAATGATTGCCAATCCACCTGCAGCGAGCTGAGTCATAAGACCAAAAATAAGACCAAGAGCAGCGAGCGGCTCAACCACTGAAAGGAATTTCATTAAGTTTAAAAGAGCTGCAGGAACATTCTCACTTGGAACCGCGCTCCATGATGACCATTTTGCAATTCCATGAAGTAAAAACGCAGCAGCTAGTGCCAAACGCACGATCAATAATGTTACATCTGAACCGCATTTGAGCTTTTTAAAAGCAGCGCACATTTTCATAAGAATAAAGTAAAAAAATAGTAATGCGCCGATTGTAACACGTTAAGTACTGTTCACATAACGCTTGGCTCATTACATGAACTTTTCGTTGGAGTTATACCGAGCACGCAATTCTTGAATTGAACATTCTTTAAATACCCCGTTTTTATAGGCTTCAATAAAACTCGCCACCTTACTTGGAAATTTTATATTTGTAAGTTTTATTTCTTTTGTCCCTCCGAATATCAAGAACACCAACGTGCCATAGTTAAAAAGATTTTGCATGAGCCCGTGACGATATTTTTTTATCTCGTTAATTTGATGCAGATCGACGATCAACGAATCGTTGCGTAGATAAGGCAAAACATCGAGGTTAATAATACGAGAAGTGGTGAGTATTAAGTCAGACAATCTCCATGCAACAAGATAGAGAAAAAAGAAATGTACCGATAACAATATTCCCGAGAGCGCGGTGAGCAATACTACTCCACCCAACAATTCATTCGCATCTTTTAATGCAAATGCCGCGTATGTAAGAGCAGAGAGGAATACAAGTGACAGCGAGAAAAATGTAATGGTTGGCGCAAGTACACTAAAGTGATCACTGAGAGATATAATTACTGACTCTTTTTCTCCTTCTTGTAATGACATAGCAACAGGCGATTATGAGAAATAAAAGACGATCAAGAGAGCCATTACAAGCAAAACCACACACATCGTACTAAAATAAATCCACGTCACCACATGAATCGGCTTATCAAGAGCTGTTAGACTCGATGACTCATTTAACAAATAGCGCCGCGATGAAAGAGACTTCATAAATCCTCTTTTCAAAATATAAAATATACAAAAAGAGAGAATGCAAACCACGATGTACGTGAGCCAATACCATGTCATGTGCTTACTTTACCAGTCTACGACGGCGAACCACAAGCGTTAAAAGGAATATGAAGGTTGCGACCAACACAACCGACGCCCCGCTTGGAATGTCAAATTCAAGAGAACCAAGCAATCCTAACACGACAGAAATTACGGCAATTACAATACTTATAATAACCGTGACGCGAAAACTCCTCTTAAATTGAAATGCACTATACACAGGTATCGTCATAAGCGCACCGATCAGCAATAAACCAACAATTCTCATAGTAATTGCGACAACGAGAGCCGCAATAATCATTATAAGGAGATTCAAAAAGGTAACCGGCAAGCCATCGGCACGCGCCATGTCTTCGTCAAAACTGACCACCACTAATTCTTTATAAAAGATCAGCAACATCGCCACAACACAGCCACTGAGCCCCATCATAATCCAAATATCGGTCATTGAAACGGTCGTGATTGCACCAAAAAGCAGACTACTGATATCGGCGGTCGGCGAAGGGAAAATATTTAAGAGAAGGAGTGCAATTGCCAAACTTGCATATAAAAAGAGAGAGAGCGTCATGTCGGCACCAAGCTGTTTTGAGCGACGAACATATTCAAGACCAATACTTGCCGCACCCGCAACAAAAATAGAAGTAAAGAACGGATGAATGTTAAGTGCAACGCCAAGTGCGACGCCGAGCAATGAAACGTGCGCTAGCGTGTCTGCCATATGAGAATAACGCCGCACAACGAGGAACGTCCCAATGAAGGGAGCGATAATCGCCGTAATAATACCGGCTATAAATGCACGAGTGAGAAAATCAAAAAGCATATATTAATGATGGAATACGTATTTCATATTTTTACCGTATATTTTTTCGAGATAGTTATCTTGGGTAAATGCGTTTGCTTTTACGTGACAGACCAACTGACGATTTAAACACAGCACCATGCCCACTTGCTGCGCGACAACATCGACGTCATGAGAAATAAGCAAAATAGTTATACCTTTTTTATTAAGTGACTCGAGTTGTTCGTAAAATTGTTTTTGCGCTTTAATATCTACTCCCGTTGTTGGCTCGTCAAAAATTAATAGTCGAGGGCGGCGCGCGAGTGCACGTGCAATAAACACACGCTGACGTTCGCCACCGGAAAGTTCGTAGATGAGTCGCTGCTTCAAATGTGCAATCTGAACCTCTTCAAGTGCTTCTTTTACGGCTTGTGCATCTGATTTATTCTCCATTCCAAAAAAACCAACGTGAGAGGCGCGACCACCACGTACTACCTCTTCAACCGTCGCCGGGAAAAATGCATACGGATTACTCACTCGTTGTGGAACGTATCCGATCATTGATCGATGTGCACGCTCGCAGCTTGGATTTCCGAACACATTCAACTCACCACTTGTGGGCTCTATAAGACCAAGAATAACCTTCATAAGAGTTGTTTTTCCACCACCATTCGGCCCCACAATGCCTACATACTCTCCTTCTTTTATTTCAAAAGAAAGATTCTCGAGCACCACAGAATTATCGTATGAAAGTGTAAGATTTTTTGCCGTTATTACCGAATCCATAAAATAAGTGTATCACAAATTACGTGCATTCCATTGCGGTTTTTAGGGTTTTGAGATTTTCTCTCATGAGTGAAAAATAATCATCGCCCTTTGAAACATTCACAGAAGAAAGTCCTTCGATAGGATTTAATACCAGCGACTTTGCGCCCACTTCGGCACCAATCGTTTCAGAAATGCGAGATGAAGAAAGGGTTTCAAACGTTACGTATCGAATGTTTTTTTCTTTTAAAAGAGAGATGAGATTTTGCATGTCTTTAACAGATGGCTCAGCATTAGGCGAAATTCCGCTAATCGGCAACTGGGTAAAATTATAACGCTCCGCGAGATACGCAAATGCACTGTGAGAGGTAACTACATCTCGAACGCGACACGCACGAAGTCCTTCATTAAATTCACCATCTAATGCAGTAAGTTTTTTAGTAAGCTCTGCAGCATTTTTTTCGTACTCAGCGGCGTGAATGGAATCTATCTTTATTAATTCTGCAGATACTTTCTCTGCGACAGACTGCATAATAATCGGATCAAGCCAAAAATGAGGATCACCATTCTGTATCAATGAGATTCCATCAGCTGCATTGAGCACATGAACGATATTTGTATCGAGCTCATTCGCAATGCGCGAAGCCCACAGGTCGAGATTTGCACCGTGATAAATAAAAAGTTTTGAGTTTGTAATATGCGAAAGATCAGCAGGAGATGGCTCAAATTCATGCGGCTCAACACCCGCGGGTACAATTGAATACGTCGAAATATACTCACCACCAATTTGCTCAACTAAGAACGCCTCGGGATACATGCTCACTGCAACTGAAATTTGGCCTTCGATATTTTGCTGCTGACCAATACTGCAACCTGCTAACACGAGCGACATGATAAGTACCAAAAAACCAGATAACCGAATAAAAGTCTTCTTCATATTTGTAGTGTAACCTGCTCTCGGGCTAATTGCAACATTATTACATTTTGCTAAAAACGCCATTCTAGTGGCATAGTAGCGTTCGTGACTTCATACTATCGTGCGAAAATCGAAAAAATCGTCAGCGAAAGCACAACCGACATTTCGGGACAAGCAAGCCCTGTGCAGCAACTTCTTGTTAAGATTAAAGACGAAAAAGGCAACGTTTCGCAAGTAACCGTTCGTCACGGACAAATTTACACCATTTCAAATGATGAAAAACTGACCGAAGGGCAATCGGTAATCGTGAGTTCGAGCGATGGGCCAAGTGGACTTGTGTATAACGTATATGATGTAGATCGCACAAATCCCCTTCTTTTATTATGCGGATTATTTATTGGTATCATTTTATGGCTCACCAAAAAACGCGGCGTTGGGGCATTGATTGGGTTAGTTATAACCCTCGTAACGCTGACCTACGTAATTGTGCCGCTGGTTATTAAAGGATACAGCCCCGCTATGGTAAGCCTTGGTGGAGCCATAATAATTGCATCGACTTCGCTCTTTTTAGCTCACGGATTTAAGAGAACAACTTTTTTGGCGTGGGTTGGAACCATTGCGACACTGCTACTCGCCACCATTTTAGCGGCGCTTAGTATTTATTTTTTGCGAATGACGGGAAGTGCCTCTGAAGAAACCCTTTACCTCACCATAGGCGGGTTTGAGAATATTGAACTGAAAGGACTGCTACTGGGCGGCATGATTATTGGTACACTCGGCGTTCTCGACGATGTCACGACCGCACAAGTGTCTGCCGTCGCAGAACTTAAAAATGCAAATCGAAGTATTTCAAAGCCACAGCTCATGCACCATGCAATGCAAATTGGAAAGGAGCATATTTTAGCGGTAGTTAATACTCTTATTTTGGCTTATGCAGGCGGCTCGCTCCCCCTCTTTATTATTTTCACTGTGTCAGGTGAAATTCCCGTATGGGTGCTGTTAAATGGAGAACTACTCGTTGAAGAAATCGTACAAACACTCATCGGATCAATCGCTCTCGTGCTTGCGGTACCTATTACCACCATACTCGCAGTGCACTATATTCATAAGGTAAAAGATCCCGAAATTCTCAACGCGGGGCTACATAAACACTAAAACATTCAGCAAAGCCCTCAAGTGCATTTTGCGTGCCCTTATTTACAGATTGAGCGTAGAGAGTATCGTGGCGACATGATTACATTTGATTTAAATTACTGGGCAATCCTTGGTGCCGCTGTTTCATCTATGATACTTGGCGCACTCTGGTATTCACCACTCGCATTCGGAAAACTTTGGATGAAACTTATTGAGGTCACCGACCACGAAATGGAAAAAGCGAAAGAGAAAGGCATGCTGCTCAATTATTTTGCGATGTTCTTGCTCGAGTTTGCAAAAGCATTCGTACTTGCACATTTTGTAAATTTTGTAGGAGCACTCACTTGGGACGACGGGCTGACACTCGGCTTTCTTGTCTGGCTCGGATTCGTAGGCACTATTACCATGAATCCTTTTATTTGGGGCGTGAAGAAAAAGCCTTTCGCGTTATATTTTATAGATAACGGATACTTGGCTCTTTCTCTTATTGTTCAGGCAATTATCCTTACGCTCTGGATCTAGAAGCACTTAGGCGTTGAGCGACTCGGCAACCTTCGACATTTGATCGAGTAGATCGGTAACACGACTCTGCTCGATTTTTGTTTGTTGTGGCGACGTTCCCCATACAGGGTGAACAGCACTCCTCATTTTCATAGAACCTGCCAACGTTTTAAACTCAGGTTGCTGAAAATAATCGTCGATCATGGTAAGTGACGTGCCAGAAAGCTTCATGTGCATCCAGCCAAGTTTTACGCAGTAATCCATAAGTTCGTTCGAAACAAGGTGATGGTCTCCCGTTACCTGAAATTTCGCGTCGAAGTATGCGTCACCTTTTGGAGCAGAAGTGACATGCTCTGTTTTTGGCATTATTTCAAATTTTTTATTTTGAGGATTTTGAACGTGCATCACGACACGGTTATCCATCGTATAACTGTGACTCGTATTGATTTGTGCAAGCCCCGCTTCTACTCCACGAGTTTCCATAATTAAATCAACTTTTTTTTCATTGTAATCACCGTGCATGCGACCACCCATTGCCCAGAGCTCTTTTTTCTCGACGTTTTTTGCAATAGGAGTATAGGTAAAATTCAACGCATGAGCGAGGTCGCCGGTTGGGTCGGCAGACTGTGATCCTCCTGAATGGCCAGAGGTACTCGCCGTATTGCCTCCCAAGCTATTTAATGCGCCCAAAAAATCCTTATTTTTGGAAAGAACAAAGTACATTAGAATTATAAATCCGATAATAAGTATCATGCCCATATAGAAGGTTGGTTAAGAAATTTTAGAGTTGAGAGTATTAAATATAACAGATTCGTCACCAAAATATCTATTGTCTGCTAACAGTTCAAAACGTTTTGTTGCGGTGTCGACAAATTCTATTCTGTAGCGGGGTTTAAAACCAGAGGTACCCCTCAATTGAGTGAGCGTGAGGCGCGAAATGTGTTTGAGCGAAAATTCTTGAACGGTACCGCAAAGTGATTTCACCACTTCGTCATCGGTAATCACTATGAATGATTTTTTTGCGAACAACAGTCGGCGGATTGAATAGAAGAAAGCGACCAGAAAAATTACACCGAACACCGCTGCCACGTATCCTATAATAATATTTTCTTGTGTGCGTTCAACCGTTACGGGCATGAATAAAAACATGTTCGTAGCTACCGCACACATACCGATAGCGAAAACCTGCCATGCGAGTGCAAACCAGGTACTTACGGGATTAAATTTGAAAACCGCCCATCCATTTTTAGGAGTTCCTGCCTGAATGTGTTGTATAATGGTTTCACTTTTATTCATAGTTATTTTTTACACCGCCGTTACACCTATGACAACTCCTATCTCTAAACATACTCCTACTGCTGCGCCAACTTCTCCTGATTCTTCGGCGCTCATGACCGGCGACGACGCTCCCGATTTTTCGTTACCCGATGCTGATGGCCAAAATCACAAACTCTCAAGCTATTTGGGACGTTGGGTACTCCTGTATTTTTATCCGAAAGATGACACGCCGGGATGCACGATTGAGGCATGTTCATTGCGCGATAACTTTCCCGCTTTTGAAAAGTTAAATTGTACGGTGCTGGGAATAAGTGCCGACGATGTGTTGAGTCATAACAAATTTGCAAAAAAGTTTGATTTGAATTTTACGATTTTGGCCGACAAAGAGAGAAAAGTTGTTACGCGATACGGAGTGTGGCAGAAAAAAAAGATGATGGGCCGCGAGTACATGGGCGTGGTTCGTTGGTCATTTTTGATAAATCCCAAGGGCGTGATTGCGAAGATTTATGAAGGAGTTAAGCCAACCGAGCACGCTCAAGAAGTGCTGGCCGATTTGAAGGCGCGGCGGTAAGAGCTGAGCTTTGCATCCATCACCATTATGATCGCGCGTAGATTTTCACTGACCTTCAGCGTGGGCCGAGTCACGTGTAGGCTTTCCATGGCCGGTCGATAAATTTTTAAAATACCTCTCTTCGAAATATCCTCACTTTGGTCTCCGTTTTTCCATAACTTTTGTATCGACGGTATGCGCAATTTCGTGGTGCTGTTTGCAGAGTGGCGCGAGATATCGTGGGTCGTGAGAAAGGCTTATAGAAAAGCGATTTGTATGATGAATAACGACAGCTTTGTTTCTGCAAAACGGTATAGAGCACATCTCTCCATGTTCTTTTTTGAGAAGTCTTTTTGTCGCGACCGGAACATGATGCGAAATCGTTTTCCCCTCTACAAATTGTTCAATCATTTTGTGTTCGGCTTTTTCGGCCTGCACTTCTTTTTCTTCGACAATCTCTTGTTCGCGCTTTTGTAGTGCCTCTAAGATGAACTGATTAATGTCTATTTTTTTGCGCGCTAATTCATTTAATTTTTTCTTCACTTCGTCTGAGAGCGGTGGCTCATTTACAACCTCTATATATTGTTGTGGATTGGTGTGCACGTGCACATCTTGTACCAGAGTCTCAACCCCACGGTTTGAAAGATTTTGTACCTTGTCAGCCAAAAAACTTTCATTTTCTTTTGTAGCTACGGGTGCAACACGCGCTAATTTATTAACACTGACTTCACCACTTGTAAGAAGTTGCTTCAATAGTGGTTTGTCTTCAAATTTTCGTTCGACGTTAATTGCGCGACGAACTTGTTCTTCACTGACCCCCGCCAACACTGCCGCGAAATGAAAAACCGAATAAAAATTATGTTTGAGGTATAGCTTTCGGCGGTTTACCTCGGGCAGCAATCCAACAAATTTTCGTCGTGCTTCGAGCGCGTGGGCCCCAAAATTCCGACACATTTCGTACAATTGACCGTCTGAAATTCCTTTGATATCCATAGTACAATAATTGTTAAAAAAATACAACTCAACTACGCGGTAATTATGGCTAATTAAAGCCAATATATCAACAATTCTAACTTGATTTTTCGTAACAATATTTCAAAAAGCGCGTACTCATAAAAAACGTACGGCGTAATATTTTTCTCAAAACGCAAACGCTTAAAAAGCAAACTAAATCTCAAAATAGAATCACTCACTCAATCTCACCTTCTTCACGCTACAAAATAACTATTCAATGCACACAAAATGCCCTCATTTCATTTTTCCCCTGCAGAAATCCGCGGTATAATAGCGCCCAAGTACACTCTTTCTATGGCAAATCCAATTTCACGAGATCCGGAGCATTTGAAAATTCCTGCGTTCATGCGCACACGCGAATTAACGAAGCGTTCAAAAAACAAACTCGAAATGACCGCGCTCGATCGAAGAGAAAAAGGAGTTTTACCAAATGGCGTAACGCGAAAAACGGCCGATGCAAGCCGTCCAACGCTTATTGAAGACGAGCGACTAATGAGGGCAGAAGCACGAATGGAGAAAATGAGAGCGACGGGCCAGATGGATAAAATTGACGCACGCCAACGCACAAGTCGCAGAGAGGCATACCAAAATTCAGACGACGGATGGTCAACAGGCACGGTGAATCAAAACGACATACAGTCTTCGCCGGGTCGCCGCCCCACCAAACTCCCCTCAATGAGCGACCACGCAAACAGACGACCAAGTAATATGTGGGAAATTGCGATTGCAGAAATTCATAAAGAGAAACACCCCGATGCCCGCGTTGTGCCTCAGTTAACGCCACGCGCACGCCGACAGACGAGAGAGTACGATCAAGATTCAGAGCCAAGAAATTCAACAGAATATGGCCGAATTCAGCCACAAGAAAAGCAAACACGAAGAACCCAACAAAGTTTTGAGTCTCCACTTTTCGACGACGCACAAACAACACGCACACCCTCCGACCACCGGTACGAAACTCAGAGAATGGCACCACAACCAGACTACTCGTATCAACCTGCATCGAATCCTAATAACGCGTATTACCGCCCTGACCGCCAAACACGCTTAAGCCATGAGCTTCAGAATGCGCCAACAAAACAGGGACCAAACGCACAAACATTAAAAGCAATTGGCGAGGTGACACAAGTGTACGGGAAAATTAACGTCGCGGTACTCAGACTAGACGATCAATTAAGTGTGGGCGACACGATCACCTATCAAACACCCGACGGCAGCCACACACAAACCGTATTATCGATGGAGATTGATCGCAAGCCAATTTTCAAGGCAAATATCGGCGACGAGGTCGGAATTAAGTTATACAAAACTGCGCTGGTAGGAAAAGTGGTGTATATGGCGGGAACAACAAGAACACTACTATTATTTTCCTGCAAAACAATTTGAAAAACGAGTTAATTTAGAACCATGTTTTTTTTTAATTCCATTTCCACATAAAACTAGATCGGCATTTACCTTATCCTTTGAACTCTGCATTTGAT
>CAYHBN010000035.1:0-15287 GCA_964354865.1 uncultured Candidatus Peribacteria bacterium | reverse complement strand
TCATATTCAATATCGTCATAGACTTGATATCCCCTGAAGCGATCCTGAATATACTCGCCAAAAGCCTTGTATCTCAGTCTTTCTCCATATTCAGCAATTGGTAATGTAAGGACATCATTAACTGGCGTCTTTTCTTTGATTTGTTCGACCTGTTTTGCTGGAACAACTTCTGAGTTAGTCGATATGGAGCTTTTGGCGCATCCACTCATAAGTAAGAGTACGAAGAGTGCTGGTAAAAATCTTTTCATATTACACATAGTACAGAAAAAAGCGGAGAGGAGCGAGGGACTGTGGCTGCGTGATTCCCGGCACTGTATGCAATTCGAACGTGTTTCAGGGTGACGGAATCCGAACTTTTTTTGCGTGCAAAAGTTACTGCAAAAAATTACTCACTAACTACTAACTCGCCTCTCCAGCCTCTCGTGAGGTCGACGGAGTGAGCGTACATTTGCGTGATACGGGCGACGCCATCAACGTTACAGCCTTCATTTGCAAACATCTTTTGACGGGATTCGTTGTCAGTTTCGAGCCAGCATGAAAAATTTTCGCCTCGCACGTTTTCAAAATGTGGGTGCATAGCAATCAAAATACCATACGTATCGCAGCTCATGAGTGACATGCCATAATGTCTTGCTGCTTCGATTGCGGTAAGGTGGCTAATTTCGGTGAAAGCAGCTGCATTCTCGGCTCTTGCTTGAGGTAGTGCTTCTTCATCGTATGCACAAAGTCGAGGAAACGGCGGATACTTTGATCCAGTTGTAATCGATACGGTGCTTGGTGATTTGCTAACGACTCGAGGTTCAAGTGAATCGGCAAGCATACGATCTAATGACCATGCCTTTGGTGTGTCTGCATGGAGGGCATCTCGCATGATTTGCCATGTCGAAGCATCGCGTATTCGTTGCGTCTTATAGAGTGGTTCATACCGAGCAAGTACGTCATCTACCTGCGCGGCCGTTAAGGTACGCTGCGCAATTTGCTGAGCGATACGTTCTTTCTTCTCTGCTTCTCTTTGGCGTGCAACTGCTAATGATACGCTTCTCGGATATTGTAAGGACTCCATACTATGGTCTATGATTAATATCTGGGGTTAGTTTTTATACTATATTCTATGAAAAAACAAATCTAAATTTGAATCTTATTTGATTCATTGGCTCCCCATGCTGGACGCAGTCCGAATGTGATTTCAAGCGTGCTCTATTCCAGCTATAAACTAGCAACAAGCCCGTACCACTTCCAAAGCCCATACATGCCACCGCCAGCCCAAAAATCAAATATTTCTTGAGTGTTTAGGGTAATATTACCGGGCATATGCCCATTTTCGTCTGTTGTCATGCCAATTTCATCCGTTGATGCAGTTTGTAGACTATCGTACAGATAGAATTCGTTTTTTGTTGAGTTGAATCCCAAAAGTGTCATGTAATGCTCATATCCATCACGTTCACCAAGAATAATGATTGGATTGCCCAGGGAAAGGAGTTGTTGAACATATTCAATTTTTTCATCATCATTCAGTTGGTTGAAGTGAGGTTTTTCAATTTTGATGCCATTTTTTATTAGCTGATTTTCAAGTCCCCATGGCAACGTATATTTGTTTGGTAGACGCCAGCTGATTTTTTGTGCAAAAGAGTTTGAATCAGCACTTCCATTTTTAAGTGCTCTAACCACTGCAGCCACATTAAATGGACCGCAATCATTTTTTGTTTGTCGATAATTATACCCAGAGAGATATGCGATAAACGCATTTTCTTTAATCAAATTTTTATTAATTTGTGGCTTTCTGAAATAAACTGCTATAAACAGCAAGCCAGCAGTGCAAGCAAGAACGATTAAATAAATCCAGGATTTTCTCTGTTTTAAGGTCATATTTCTTTTTTCCAACTAAAATAAACTTGGCTACGAGGACTATCTACTAAATCTTCAGGGGTAACTAGGGGGCCAGCTTTTATATCGTATGAACGGCCATAGGTTTCTAGATACATTCCGGTTACTGTTCGTGAATAGCTTTTATAAATTAAAAGAGAACAGTACCATTGAGACTCACTCCACTTGCTGGTGGCACTATTGTAAGGTTCACTAAGGTGCTTGCGTGCATATGAAACCGCACGAGTTCTTGCCTCTTTTTCAGTTATAGTTTTTCGTAAAATCCAGGGTTTATACCATATATCGATTTCACGGATTTTATTAGGAAAGACCGGTCTAAGCCATGCCGTTTCAAGTAAGTCATCTAGTATCCAAAGATTCGCATTAGTATTCTTAGTCCCATTCAGAAGTGTTATTGTTCTGGGCTTATTCATTTCGTATTCAACAACGCCTTCACGAATCACTTCTTGGTCTGTTTTCATGTCTTCCTTTTGTAAAAGAATACCGCTTACCTCAATGATTTTGAGTGGTTTGAGCTGCGTTATCATCCCTACATGATGCCAGTCTTCCCACGGCAGATAATTGGCCCAAGAGGAGGTTTTGAAACGCGCCACAACAAAATCGCCAAGTTGAACGTTATTCGGGATCTGAGGCTTACTGCCTGATTTTGCTGTTATGTTTGTTGGAGCTGACATTAGTTGTTTCTAAGCATGTCAAAATTTCGAAAAAATATCTATATATTTAGAATTGAATCTACTGTCAGCTAGTGACGACAACTCTTACTAACATAAAATGATTTCTCATGCGGAGCGATCCGAATTTGTTTTACTGAAGGGGGTAGCCCAGTTGTTGCAATATATGCAACAGGTCGATACTAAAAAGCATTATGCATTTTTTGCATATTCCAACTTGTAAGGATCTCTTACGAGTTCACAATCATAACCTCTAATTCCTCTTTTGTTTGATCCAAATATTCAGACATCTCTTTATGTGTGAGATTCTCCTTTTCATTCTTTGGGTATATGCAGATAGGGGAGAGGTAGCCATCAATTTCAATTACAAAAATGTACATACGATATCCACCTGATTTTCCTTTGCCCTGACCTTCGAGTCTGATTTTATAGACGCCCTTGCCGATTGATTCGGCTGTTTGTTTATCGAAATAATCTAAATGATCTGCGACAATGCTATTCAGTTTAGGGTGTTTTTTCAAAAGACGCTTCAGTTGTTTCTTGAAGTGCGGCGTGATGAATACTCTATAAGTCGGCAAGTTGCTCATGTGCGGTTTTGTTGATTTTACCGCTCTTGCCTAGCTTTCTCAACACATCTGCTAAATCATCTGCAGCCTTCTCGAAGCGAATTTGGTCAGGTGATTTGCTGTACTTAAAGTACTTTAAAAGAAAGCGGAAAAATTCAGCTTTGTTTGTATATCCTTCTTCTTTCATGAAGGTTTCAATTTCTTTATCTTGTTGAGTTGTTGTTTTGAAGAAGACGGTAGACATAGCGAATAATTAGTTAAACTATAGCTATTATATAGTAAAATGCTAAGGATGGCAAGTCTTCTCTATTTCTGGAAAAAGCCAATCAGTGAATTTAATCATTGTATGATGAAATCTAGCTAGGTTGAAATGTTTATCACCGAACATTAATACCATTTCATTGTGAATCCAAATAGTTGTTGAACTATCTAAATTGATAGTTACTTCGTAATGCATTTGATCGTCTTCTCCCCTCGGATCATCAACAGACCTATGAGCGCCCCATTTGTGGCGTAATTTGTGAATAATGCCATCAGGGCTGATAATCATATGCCAAACTTCTAATAATTCCTTATTGTTAGGTGGGAGAAGTGAATAGTTGCTCACAAAATATTTTATAAAAAAGTAGAGCCGTCCTACGTGATTAATATATGATTGAAGTTCAAATTTAATAACCTCATTTGCCTCCTGGTGTTTTATAAAATTCTCCGTCCAACTATTTTTGTTTTGTCTCATATACTCCATAAATCCAGGACAACCTAATCTCTCTAGAATGCTGTAATTTTTAAAATGATAATTTAATGCTTTCGGTAGAATATTTCGCATTGATTTGATCTGTTCTTGCAGTAGATCTAAGTTTATTGTCATAATATTTTGTAGTTGAAATATACCTCATAAATGAGGGTAGAAGTGAATCTTGGCTCCCCATGCTGGACGCAATCCGAACGTGGTTTCAGGGTGAACTCGGTATGTTCCAACCTCCATTTGAGCATGTTATGAGCAAAATTTAACCATAGAGAATTTTTTAGTTTCCCTTCTGACTAATTGAGTTTAGAATTCTGTTATGCTGGTTTTCATTGATGAATCAGGGGATTCAGGCCTTAAACTAGGTCAAGGTTCAAGTGAACTGTTTACTATTTCACTAGTTGTCTTCGAAGATCATGATGAGGCACTTGCATGTGATCAGCGTATCGAGCTTATGAAAAGAGAGTTTGCTTGGAAGCCGTCAGATGAGTTCCATTTTAAGACAAACTCAGATTCAGTACGCGAACGTTTTATTAAAGAAGTTGTTAGATACAATTTTTTCTATTATGCAATAGTCTTAAATAAGAAGAAGCTCTACGGTGAGGGGTTTAGTGATAAACAGTCATTTTATAAGTATGCATGTGGTCTTGTTTTTGAGAGTGCTAAGGAAAAACTAGATAATGCCACTGTTGTAATTGATCAGAGTGGGAATCTTGAGTTTCGAGGTCAACTTGATCGTTATCTAAAACAGAAAATGAATAGTGGGGATATTAGGAAAATTAAGTCGGTAAAAATGCAACGATCTACATCAAATAACCTTTTACAGTTGGCAGATTATATTGCTGGAATTATTACCCGGTATGTTAGCGGAAAGAAGAAAAATGCTTCAACTTATAGAAATATGATTTCTCATCGACAGATAAGAATGCAGATTTGGCCACCACAATAAGAAACTCCCAGTTCTATCCCCGTGAGGGGAACGCGGTGATAACACCACAGTTCAAACTAGGAGCAATTCCACAATAATTATACAATAGAATTAAGGCAATTTCAACGAGTCTGTCAAATTTTAGTAAATGCAGGTTTGCATATCTAAATATGCTGTCATTCTTTAGAGTATTTTCTCACTAATTTAACAAAGCCGTCAATATCTTCTTCGGTTGTGTCGAATGAGGTAACCCAACGTAGTCCTCTTGGCTCTTCAAAGAATAGGTACTCTTTTTGAAGTGCGGGTACATATTTACGTGGCATATCTCCAAAGATAATATTTGTCTCAACTTTTTGAGTTATTTTAACTCCAGATATTTCAGAGAGTTTTTTTGCTAGTAGTTGAGCCAACTCATTTGCATGACGGGCATTTTTGAGCCAAAGATCTTTTGTAAAGAAAGCCTCAAACTGAGCTGCGATAAAGCGCATTTTCGAAGGTAGTTGAGTGCATTGCTGTCTTACGCGTCCGAAATGTTCAGCCAGTTTTTTGTTGAAAATTACCACGGCTTCACCCAACATCATGCCGTTTTTTGTTCCACCAAACGAAATAATATCAACTCCTGCCTTATTGGTGATTTCCTTAATATCCACATTTAGAGCAGCTACTGCATTTGAAATGCGTGCTCCGTCAACGTGCAAAAACATATTATTTTTGTGAGCTACGTCAGCGATAGCTTTAATCTCTTTAGGAGAGTATAGGGTCCCAAGTTCGGTCGACTGAGCAATAGAGACTACTTTTGGTAACGGCAAGTGGTCTGCAATTGTCTTCAGATATTGTTTAATTTGATCAGGAGTTATTTTGCCATTTTCAGAGGGTATTGTAAGCAGTTTGCAGCCAGTAATCTTTTCAGCGGCGCCTGCTTCATGACAGTTAATGTGAGCGGTTTCTGCGCAGATGATTCCATTGAAAGAATCGGTACAGGCCTTTAGGCTTACGATATTTGCACCAGTTCCACCAAACACAAAAAATACATCTATATTTTTGCCGAAGACCTTTTTAAATTTTTCAATTGCTCGGGGCGTATACGGGTCACTACCATATGCTGCAACGTGCCCTACGTTTGCATCCACAATTGCTTGAAGAATATCAGAGTGTATACCTGCATTGTTATCACTGGCAAAAGTACGAATATTCATAATGGAACTTGGTAGTTAGATTAAAAACACCTGGCTCATTATACACTGTTCGGATTGCGTCCGATTTGCCATTTCGTAAAATTTACAGCCGAACGTTGAAAAGCCTTATTTAAAAGGATAAACTTGCTATTTTTAGTTGGCTCCCCATGCTGGACGCAGTCCGAACTTTCTTTGAGGCGGATTGGTTCTGTGTCAGTTCATAAATATTTCATACTTTGTTCATAATTCTTGGTTATTTCGACCATGTTGTTATAATCAATTATATGAAAAAAATAGATCAGGTTATTGTGTACCAGGCCAAGACGGGGGCGATTGAGCTAAAAGGCGATCCAAAACGTGAAACTCTGTGGGCAAATCGTATGCAGATGGCTGAAATATTTGGCGTAAACCCACAAGCAATTTCGAAACATATCCAAAATATTTATAAAGAAAAGGAGCTTACGAGGAGGGCAACTAGTTCCAATATGGAACTAGTTCAAACTGAGTCGGGAAGGCCTGTACGAAGGCAAATAGACATCTATAACCTCGACGTTTTGATCTCAGTTGGATATCGGATAAATTCGTCGGTTGGCACCAAATTTCGTCAGTGGGCAACAAAGATCCTTCGTTCACACATAGTTGATGGATATACGATCAATCGCAAACGAATTTCTAAAAACCATGAGGTCTTTCTTAAAGCTGTGGAAGATGTGAAAAAAATATTGCCGTCAGGTGGTCTGGTTGATGCCGCGAGTGCAATGGAATTAGTAAAAATGTTTGCGAGCACGTGGCTCTCGCTCGATTCATATGACAAAGCGGCCCTCCCCAAAGGTGGTGTAACAAAGAAGAAAGTTGAATTTACCTCAGATGAGTTACAATCTGATTTATCGAAATTGAAGATAGATCTCATGAAGAAAGGTGAGGCAACCGATCTTTTCGGCAGCGTTCGCGGTGGCCAGAGTTTAGAGGGAATTGTCGGAAATATCTTCCAAACATTTGGTGGAAAGGATTTATATCCTACGGTCGAAGAAAAGGCTGCGCATCTTTTGTATTTTGTGGTGAAGAACCATCCATTCGCTGATGGAAACAAACGGTCAGGTGCATTTTCTTTTGTTTGGTTTTTGAAACAGGCGGGAATTTTAAATCCTGCACGACTCAGTCCTGAGGCCCTTACTGCATTAACTTTGCTCGTTGCTGAAAGTGAGCCAAAAGAAAAAGATAAGATGGTGGGATTGGTTTTATTACTTTTGAATTAACTTATACGAAGACTGCTATGACTGAAGAGGCGACAGTAGATATTTTGCATGAAAAAGAGGCAACAGCTATCATCTGTGGACATTTATGTTATATGGAGGATGAAACTATTGGTTTTAATGTGCCGGCGGATATCAAAAATGATCTTCAAGCATGGTGCGACTCGTGTGAAAAAATGCTCAATAAGAAAGGTGGGTGGACTGACAAGATGACTAAATTCGCAAACCTGAGGCCTTGTTGTGCCGGTTGTTTTGTTGTGCTGAAAAGGCGGATGGGGTTTTAGAAAGATACAATTTGGCTCCCCATGCTGGACGCAATCCGCAACGTGGTATCAGAAGTATGGAAATTCAACGTCAAAGGATTTTAATTTTCTCCCTATAGAACTGATCTAATCATTTGTACGTAACACCGTCGATGCTTTATTAAAAGCTATATTGCGTAGAGTAGGTATGTCTTCGTTTGGGCGGGCCTTTGGTTCACCTATTGGATTTATAGATTCAATTATACGCTCAGTTCCCATGTCCTCCATAACGCCAACACCTGTACGTCGAGTCGGCCTAAATTTTGCCGCCAATTCATCAGTTTGAAAGGTCCAGCAGTTACCTTTATTGTTCATTAGAACAACACTATTATCTGTAGGATATTCTTTTACGGTCATCTCTTCACCTGGTTTTGCTTCAAATGCGTACTGAATACTTGTCCCGGTACCACTACCTGGTCGCGCAGAATAATTACTACCTACGTGCCGACCGCCCATTTTTACCTCAGATGTTGCGTAGTATTTTGACCCTATAGATATCTCTTGTTGACTAGGATTTTCGGCAGCTGATGTCATATTATTTAGTTAAATAATGAAGTCCTACAGATTTATTATAACATTTATATGTATAATAGCAAGGGTTGGGCTAGGTCGGCTTATTGAGCATAAACAGGTTGTTTTTGTGGCTAGGTTACGTTTACACTACTAAAATATGATGAGTCTTATAAACATTTGGCTCCCCATGCTAGACGCCGCCGCTGAGCGGGGCAGGCAATCCGCAACGTGGTTTCAGACGCGTGGTATGTCTAGATTATTCACTTAGTTGAATGTAACATTTATGTGTGCGCGATCCTGTTCAAGTGATAGTAGTGTAATAGTTACATGACGTAACTGGTCAATAAATACTGGATTTTGCATCGTGAGAGGGTATGCACTTGGTGCTACTAACATTGTGTCTGGGATAAAGATATTTTGAAGTGCATTAGTATAATATTGATTATTTTGGGGAATAAAATTTACTGTAATGCCGTTGTCGATATCCATGACGATATTTTTCCGTAATTCAACAGAATAGTATCCATCGGGCATTGCAACTCTTAGCTCTTCATAATCATTTGGTTGTTTATTTCTCCACCAGCTAATCCAAAAATCACCATTGTTGGTTATAATTCTTTTCGCGATTTGATAGGGTGAGTTTAGTTTTTCTCTCTGTGGTGCATTGAGGTCGTTACGTGAGGTCCCCATAGGAGTACCTCCTCCATAGCTATTAATGCATAGTCTGTCTGCTGCATCTGCGATGTTTAATGGAATATTTTCTCCGCACCCAGCAGATGGAATCCAGGTCGCAGTATGTCTTAATCCAAAGAGATGGCCGAATTCGTGAATGAGTGTGGGATTAGTATTTATATTGGAGTAGTTATTAACACATTGTGCACTTAGTGCGGCATATCCAATCGTAACCCGTCCTTCTTCGCTGTCGAATGGAGTTAGTCCAATGGACGAAGCTGAGCCTGTACATTCTCCATCCTGAAGTAAGATGAACATGTACATGTCGTAATCTCTAAGATCAATTTGTTGATCCAAGTCATTCAGTAGTTGAGTGTAGTTTGCTGTTCCTGTTCTAGCATCGAGACCAATTTCTGGATGATTTGTTTGTAAAGCAGCGTCTAACACCGTGCCTTGAATTTGAATTGTGCGATTTGAATTTTGCTCAAAAAAAGTTTTTACCGAATTATTTTCGCCGAATAAAACATTTTGAAAATCTTCTCTAGAAACTTGGGCTGTATGAGCGGCAGATGATGTTACAGGCACACCTAAAATTCTAGTTAGTTTTCTGTTGCGTTGAGGTAGATTAACGACCAAAGGCGGAATTGGTTTTAAGGAATCTTTATTTAGATTGATTTTTTGTTTTACGTTGAAGTTGTGAATTGGAACAATTTTTTGTAATGAGCCTTGAAAGAGGTCTTCATTGCTTGCGAAAACGGCTGTAAGAATACCAAGCAGTAATAAAGGGATTGCTATAAGAAGGTACCGTAATTTTTTTGTTTTCATTAGATATATTATACGGCGAAACAGCCATTTTGTAAATAGTTGGCTCGGGAGACTGGATTCGAACCAGTAACCTTGTCGTTAACAGCGACTTGCTCCACCGTTGAGCTACTCCCGAACGCGGCGTGAATTGTGTAGCGCGCCTTTCTGGCCGCGCCGCTATGTTAATCTTACTTCTTTACAAACCTGAGAATCTCTCTCGCCACCACGGTATACGGTCGGCTGTAGATCAGGCTTGTGCTATTTTGTGGACTGTAAGCGGGCACACTATACCCAAGGCTTGTTATTTTTTCAACTACTCGAGAAGAGAGCTTTGCAATGCCACCTCCCGCACGTCTCCAACAAGGGAAAACACAAACAATTGGAGTCTCTGCTGGTAGCCATTTTGACATGTTTTTGAAAAATCCTACATATAAATCACTCAACTCGTACATTACTTTATCGAGTACTGCGTCTGAGGGTTCTTCTCTCATAGGTGGACCCAAAAAAGGCTCTGAGACTACCGCGATTCCGGTAATATCGGGGCAGGCAAGTTCACAGTCTTTTTTCGAGAGCTCAAGGGCCGATTTGTGCAAAACCATCGCTCCTGCTGCAGGTGAAATTGTGCGAGCCTGGCGCAGCCAATCCACATTTGTCTTCGATTGTTCAACCGCTTTTTCACTAATATCGCTGCCAAATGTTGAAAATCCTCTCAGTAATGCCTCCATTAAAACGGTTCCACTTCCACAAAAAGGATCTAAAACGGTCACACGAGCGCGTCGGCTTTCATCGAAGGTCACGCCATATGCACGGTTAAAGATTGCTAAATTCATCATGATTTGAGCCAACTTCGGGGGGAGCATTCCGGATTTATTATCACGCTCGGCTTTTCCGTAATCGCGGTCTGCATAATCTTCTACATCTTGCAGAGCAACAAGCTGACAAACCATAAATTCGCTGTTACCGCGAGGGAGCAACGCAAAGGCGATTCCTTTTTCGAGTAGGTGATTTTTAACCGCAAACACTCGGTTAATGTTTCTAAAATTATTATTCCAAAATTCGCTTCGTTTGCCCTCTTTCGTGAGGTGTTTTTTTACACCAATCGTGAACTGTTTAATATAGGGAGTTGTGGCATTTGACTCAGGATGCACGTCGATAGAAAACGGGAATTTCGAAGTCGTGTCTCCCATAGCTCCTTTAACATGTTCTGCTACTACTTCGGTTAATTCTTTGCTTCCCACGCGCTCGTTGAGCACCTTCATAATGGTAATAGTGCCTCCAAGGATTTTTAAAAAGTCGCCCGCATTCGTAAATTGGCTTGGTAACTCACATTCGGTGAATGCAATCTTATTCACAGGATTTATACTTACTTTGTCACCAAAAAATGAGCCGAGTTCGGCGATTGAAATTTCAGGATGGTTTCCGAGGATGAATGCGTACATGGGGGCGGGGGGGAGATAGGATAGATGAGTTAGATTGAATAGATGAGCAGAAGCTGGGGCGCACTATACACTATTTTTTCAAGACGTCACACCCTAAAGTGAGCAATCGGGCAATTGTTAATTTCAGCTCAAAAAATTACAATGAATTCCCAAATCTCATCCATCTATTTATCTATCCCATCTAACTCTCTCCCCATGGCTTACTCACTCAATCGCGCACAAATTATCGGTAACGTAACACGAGACCCAGAAACTCGTATGGCAGGCGGACAACCAGTTGCTACCTTCGCGGTCGCAACAAACTTTAGCTGGACCGACTCAACGGGCCAAAAGAAAGACAAAGCAGAGTTCCACAATATTGTGGTTTGGAGAAAATTGGCTGAAATCGCGCAAAACTATGTTAAAAAAGGTGGCAAAATTTTCGTAGAAGGCAAAATGCAGACTCGTGAATGGGAAGGTGAAGATGGCGTAAAACGCTACAAAACTGAAATCGTCGCAGATAACTTGATCTTGTTAGATGGCAAAAAAGGCGATGGCGCTCCTATGGGCAGCGGCATGAACCACGAAACAAGCGAAGGCGGATTCACTCCTTTCTCAGGTGGCGCACGCGGCCCTCGTTCAGTAAAAAAGAACACTGACGAAGGCGAAATGCCCGCAGAAATGGGCGCAGGCCAAGTAAGCGCACCAGAGGTATCTATCGATGATTTGCCATTTTAGGCTTGTTGAGTAACAGGAGAACCATAGTGTTTTTTGTTTCTGTCAGTACGCGATTTGACGGATTCTATTTTATGTGTATAATACGCCCTTAGTTCCTAAAAAGTTATTATATATGAGTCTCTCAAGCGGGCCGCGCGCCTTTATAGCAGCAACAGCATTAGCAGCTTCAGCCTTTAGTGGTTGTATTGAATCTCCAAAAGTAAGACAAGATATTGATGAGCCAGTCGTAGCAGATATGGGCATCAGCGATTTAGGAACAATAATTGATCAGGGTACTGTACGTGCAGATGTTGGAGTTATTTTGAATGATGCTGCAATTACTGATGCTACAGTCGCCGATGTTTCAACTGCTGATATGTTTGTACTTGATGCAGCACAGGTTCAAGATGGCGCGCTCTCAGATCTCGATTCTTCTCTGCCTGACGCTGCTCTCCCAGACATGGCAACCCCCGATGCAGCTGTTCCAAGTCCTTGGAATAATCCTGAGCTTTGTTGCACAAGCCTCTTTGTTCAAAGTTGTATTCAACCGTATTTTGATGAAAACTGGAATCGAGTTGAAAATCCAGTCGTTGATGCGTGGTGTATAAATTATCAGCAAGAGCTTTGTGATGAGAATGAAAGAAACTATCCAGACTCACCGTATCCTATTTGCGAAGGAGAGGTTCCGTATGGTTTTGGAGCAGACTCTATCGTTGAATGCGTGTACGCTACCCTCGATGACAATGGTAATCGTGTACGTCCGTTCCCCGATACTCCAATTTGTAATACGTTGCCCGTTGATTTAGATTGCAATCCATGCCGATGGTTACGAGGTGAAAATGGTTCTTTTGAGGGAATTGAGTGTGCGCGTCCACTTCAGCAATAAGGTGTGTAGTATACTATCTTCATGATTTCTCTCTGTCTTATTTCGAACGACGAGCCGCAAAAAGTTTTGGCACTCATAGAAAGTTTTGCAGAGTTGGCTACAGAATTCATTGTTGTAGATACCCGTATCAATCCTACAGAAAACTATAGAAATTTCCCTGACTCAGTCAGGGTTTTTTCGTATGATTGGAATAATGATTTTAGTGCCGCGCGGAATTTTGCATTAGATAAAGTCACTCAAAAGTGGGTAATGATGGTTGATTGTGATAACCGTATGAAGAGCGAAAATCAAAAGGAGCTAAAGACGTTTTTAGAAAAATCCACCGATTCTGTTGTTATGTTGCCTTGTCATTTTCACGGAGAAAAAAAGATTTTGCCTAAGATATGGTTCCGCTCTTTAGGAGTACGTTACCAGTATCCGGTACATGAAGATTTGATTGTACATAAAGAGGCAATAACTGTTTCTCATAATGCAGAGCTCTTTGAGATAGGGGATCATACCCGAGAAATGTTTGAAAAATCACGAACCTCATATGTTCAAATTATGAAGCAGTATCTTGAAAGAAACCCGCACGATCTTCGGATGCTCTATTTTATGGTTGCAGATTTATTTTACCTGCAGCGTTACGAAGAGGTTTTGCAGTGGGGGACTCGCTTTCTTGAGTCAGTTACTGAAAAAACTGTTCAAGTAGAATCTATACAGCGTTATTTGTCTGCAGCTCGTGAAATTGTTGATCGTGAACTGCAATTTAAAAATTATAAAAAACCTTCTGCGATGAATATTGTTGTCGCTGTTATAAAAAGTTTTTTTGGATTTTCTGACGCGCTTCTCGTCGTCTTGCAGAATAATAATGAGGTGCGCGCTGCAGGAGGATTTATTACTCAAGTGGTAGAGGTATCACATTTTAAGATTCGTCCACAAGATGTTTTTTCTGACTTAAAAACTTCATCAAAGCATACTGCTCCCGACTATATTCAAAAGTATCTTTATAAAAATACTGGAGTGTCTTGGCAACTCAGAGACGCAAATAATGAACCTGATTTTAGCCGCTCTGCTGAACAAATAATGAGTTTGTATGAAGATGTTGAATCGTCGAAAAAACTTCAATCCATTATTGCGGTTAATTTTTCTTTTATTGAATCGTTGCTCTCACTTTATAAAAAGGTAGTCGTTGCAGGCGAGGTTGTGACTAGTAAGAATCTCTTCACGTTTTTGTCGGTAAAATCTTTTAACATTGATCGACACAATCTTAACTCAATTAGAAGCAGAAAGAATATTTTGATGAAAGTTGCAAAGAAGCTCATAGTAAAAATGATTTTTCAATTTTGGTTGTGGCCATCGCTATTTGGTCATGTTAACAAGTCGGTAAAGAATAGAGATCTGCAAATATATAATAAAGACGACACGGCAAGTCTTTTTGTAGCTCGCTCAAATGAAGATTTTTTGGCTGTTATTGAGGATAACTATTTGGGTGGAAAAAGTAATCGATATGTAGAAAGGTCTATCATGCATCATACAACCATAGAGCGCGACATGCTGCGTGTGTCTTTGCAGATTTTGTGGCAACACCTTGGCGTTTTTGATCCACCATTATCTACCAAATATATCGCATATATACGGTTGTTTCTGCCACTGCATGCAAAACTTGTTACACAAAAAGATTTTCAACATACCGAGAAAAATGAAAAAGGATTTAAAGTTGTTTCTTTTATGATTTCTGTGAATCCTTTAGATCGTGCTGCATTGCACCTTGAATATTTACTTCCACCAATTACGAAAAATTATTCATTTAGATACTTCAAACAAGCAGGGATTAAAAATGAGAGTTTACATAAAACGCTCAGCGTGTCTCCCTATTACGTACTGAATGAATGCATTGGTTTCTCTTCGCAAACAGAACGTTCAGCGGTGCTCAATGTTAGTAGTGTCGATGCCGATATTTCTGTAGAAGCTGAATTTATAAAAAATCCATCACCACCATCAATCATTGGTCACGATATTATTGGCGAGAATCTTATAAGAGTTATTTTTAATGAAGACGTTGCTCTCGCAAATGACTTTGTGTCGCTCAGTAAAATTTATTCTGTCGATTCACGCAATGAGGTGATTATTGCCGCAGCGCGTGCGGAGAGAAATGTGATTTTTCTAGAAACAAATAATCTTCCCTCTGAAAAAGAGAAGTTCTATTCACTTGAACTTGAGGGAATTTATAGTGTTGTCACAGGTAATGAAATGCATCCACGTCGAAGAATTGTAACCGTGGTAGTAAGGTGAGTGCGAAATTTTAGTTTCAATACAATATTAAACTAGGCTTTTGGCTCCGAATTCTTTTTTACCCAATCGACAAAAGCATAGGTTGACATTGATGGATATCCAGCACCACGTACCTCGCCATCTATGCATAAGAATATTTGAGCTTCTGGTTGTCCTTTTATCAATACAGCGATTCTGTCGCTTGTCAGTGGAGGGTGTTTAATTCCCGAATTCATTCGAGCAACTGCAACGGCACCTGTTTCTTCTAATGCTTCGAAAATTGCTTTTGCTTCACTGTTTGCTTCAGGTTCTTTTAAATCTTCGGTAAAATTAACTGATTCACCTCTGCGTACTGCATTAACAGCATTGGTGTAACAAATGTCCATATCCTCTTGTGATTGATTTGCTATGGCAGAACATCCAATAAGAATTTGCCCATCCTGTTCAGCAGTTATTCCATCTGCATGCAAACCTTCAAATTTAGGAGGCGTATTAGTTGT
>CAYHBN010000034.1:0-15522 GCA_964354865.1 uncultured Candidatus Peribacteria bacterium | reverse complement strand
GGAGTGTTATTTTGATTTACTACGGTGTATTCAGTATCAGTTGTATTGTTTGAGGCACTCTTCGCATAAACCTCTACTGAGTAGCTGTACCCAAGAATGTTTGGGAATTGTGCCGCAGCGAGATTGAATTGATGAGCCCCAGAAGTGAAGTGCTGGTTATCAATAACCGTAATTCCTGCGCTTACAGAATTGGTTGTTGGATATACTTTTACACGTACATTTGCTGCTTGATTGAGCGTGAAGTTCAATACAGGAACAACAGGATTCCACGCTACTGAAACTGCAGTAATGTCCATAGTTGTCACTGGTGGTACCGGCGGAACAGGAGGTGATGGAGGAATGATTGGACATTTTTTATAGTCATAAAGACCATTGGTGTAACAACGTCCACTTGGAGGTTCAATAGGAGGTGTGACAACTGTTTTCTTTGTAACCGTAAAGCTTCCGCTCTTTGCAACTGCACGTGCACGGCTCGTATATGCTTCAATTGTATAGGTATAAATGCCAGGAGTATTGGTTGTCCATGTAAGATATTTAACCTCGTTAGCTCTCAATGTAGTTGGATTTAAGAGAGTTACTACCTTTTTATTGTTTTGGTAAATAGTGAATGATGAAATAGCATTTTGGCTTACTTTAAAGCTAAATGCAGTTGAACCACCTTGTACAAATGAAGCAGGATTTGCTCCATAATTAGTAATTACAGGAACTGATGTAGGTGCAGGATCACAACAAATTGGATCAGGAATTGGGTCACAGCAAACAGGACCAGGATTTGCTAATCGGCTCACTTGAATGTAGCCAGAAGCTAATTCGGTATTTCCTGAAGTAAATGTGTAGCGGTGGCTGCCATAGTCAATGCTGCCATTGTTATTTCGTCCATTCCAATTAACACTTGAAGAAACAGGACGAAGTGAGCCCGTGGTAACAGTATATTTTTTAGTTTCAATACCGTTAGTACCAAAGATTCTAATCGTTAATCCATTCGTCAGTGTTCGTTTAACTTGGTAATCGAGTTGAGTGGTATTAAGACTTGGATTATTTGAAGTAGGATAAATTGTTGTAGGGTGAACACGGACAGAAATATCGCCAGGATTATTTACGATTGTTCCACCACCATTGCCTCCGTTCCCGTTACCACCGTTGCCATTTTCTACAGTTGAAGGAGCATTACCTGCATGTGTACGGATATCGCCACGAGCAAACTCGCGGCCATTCGTTCTAAAGACGACTGAATAGGTAGCAAATTGATATGCTCTACCCGTTAGCTGCGATCGGCCATTCCAAGAAAAAGAAGATGAAGTAGGATTCTGTCTTCCCGTGTTCGTATAAAATTTTCTCAACTCAACATTTCGGCTATCTACGAGCGCAATCGTTAGTCCCTGCGCGAGTGTTTCATTAACACGGTAGCTAATAATAGCAGTGTTTTGTGTTCGTGACTCTGGGTAAATATCTTGAGGATTAATACCAAAAGTTACGCTTGGGCCTGTTGGTTCTTGTGTAGAAGTTGTTGATTGAACAGGTATTTGCGGATATCCGACAACACCACCCCAAACAAAACCTCCATTATTTGAGTTTCCAGCGACAGCTCCGTTTCCTTGAGCGGCTCCGCCTCCGTTATTATTTACTGCACCACCATTATTATTTCCTCCATTGTTTCCATTCCCGTTATTTCCGTTTCCTCCGTTATTATTGTTTTGAGCGGTAACAGCGATTGTTGGATCAACCAAAATCGCTCCTTGTACTAAATTACGGACACCGGCAGCTGCATTTGTCCACTCTACTCGGTAACAGTATGCGCCATCACCTGCAGGACGATTTGCACTCATCATGCCCGACCACGATACCGTGTGAGAACCTGTAGCGAGTTGGCTGTATGGGGTAACAAGGTCTGCAACTTTATAGGTAGGATTATCATCACAAATAATTCCAGCTGCGGTTTGAGCAGGAGTAACACGGTGAGATCTGAAAATACGAGCACGCACGTCAAGTGCGGTTGATCCAGACACATTCAACGTAACCCGTGCAGGCCCATTTAAAGGATTAAACTGTTGGTAATACGGTGAAGCCGTAATAAGGGCGCGGTTTGTAACGGGCACTCTCTGTGGATTCGCCGACTGCGCAGGAATTGAGGTTCCGACGATAATTGCCGCTGCAAGAAAGCCGATTGTACGTTTTAAGCTGATCATACGAGATGGTTGTACGAAAATAAGGCGTAATACTAAGAGCATTACCCGGCTTTGTCAAGGTATTGTTATTTTTTGCTATTATGATCTGATATTACTCGCTTTTTGAATCTATAAATCGCTTATACTCATCTGTGACATAGTCCATAAACTCCTTTTTAAATTTCATTTCACTAAAAGATTTTGCGTGTTTTGCAATTTCATGACAATCCCACTTGATTCTCTGTGATTCTAAAACGGCTTCACTGAGGCATTTTCCGTTTTGTTCTTTAAAGAGTATACCGGTTTTTTTGTCTATTACTGTCTCTAATGCCCCACCCTCTCCAAGAGCAATTACGGGTTTACCAGCCGCCATTGCTTCGAGTGGTGTAATACCAAAATCCTCTACTTGTGGAAAAATTAACGCGATTGCATTTTGATACATTTTTTTAAGCTCAGCGTCTGAAATTTTGCCAGTGAAAGTTATAAATCTACCAGCCATTTTTTTTAATCTATTTTCATCTTTTCCGGTTCCTACAATCATTAAGGGCAATGAAAGATTATTAAACGTTTCGACTATTAAATCGAATCGTTTATATGAAGTTAAACGACCAACTGCTAAATAATAGTTTCCGTGTGGTTTTGGTTCAAGGTGCTCAAAAGAAGGATGTAATGCGGGGTAAATTACATGAGAGTCTCGTTTATAATATTTTGCAATTCGTTTTTGTACGTAGTGGCTGTTGGTTGTATATGAATCAACACGGTCTGCCGCAACACGATCCCAAATTCGCAGTCTATGCAAAAGCCGCTTTGCAATAGAACGAAGCCCAAATGGAATCCGGTACTGGGTAAAATAGCTATGCCATGCATCCCATAGGTAGCGCGTTGGGGAGTGACAGTAACAAATATGCAAGGTTGAGGGTTGTGTAATAATCCCCTTCGCGCATGAGTGACTCGAAGAGATTACTATGTCGTAGTCAGATAAATCAAAACTCTCAAAGGCGTAAGGCATCAACGGCAACATATAAGGGTACCGTTTTAATGCTCCCGGGATTTTTTGAATAAAAGAGGTGTGCACCTCTCTATTGGCAAATTGCGGTAATACTTTTTTATTATAAAGTGACGTGTAAATTGGCGCATCGGGAAAAAGCTCGCTCATGGCATAAATAACGCGTTCTGCTCCACCCCAGGTGGTAAGCCAATCGCAGACAATGGCAACTTTTGGTATCTTTTTCTCCACGACGAGATTATAGACTAAACTTACGTGCTTCCAAACAATTTACCGAGTGAATCAAAAAGATTCTGCATTTTTTGTTGATCGAGGGCTTTAGCTAACAATACTTTAGCCCCTGCACTCTGTGGGTTTCGTTCAAGGAGGCGATTTGCAACATCGAGCACTTGTTTGTATTTTCCATCTTTATACATCATATCCATGACCTCGAGTACAACGGTTTCACTGCCTTGCGGCAGGGCAATAGCTGTATTTACCTGAGTTGTAACGGTACCTTGATTCGTTGCTGTTTTTCCAAATACCGTTTTAAGTGAGGAATAGACATCCTTTAACTTTTGGTCATCTTGCGCCTTTGCTTTAAAAAGTTTTACGACATTATTGTCGGGATCTCGTTTTAATAAACGATCACAGATTTCAATAACTTCGGTCAGTTTCCCTTGGTTCTTCCACATTCCCAAAAACTCAAGAACGACAGACTCATCGCGTGGAGCCATAGATGCTGCCTGTCTTTTTACCAAGCTAAAGAGCAGATGTCCGCTTGCGGTACTCATTAAGTACCAAATATACACACCACCCATCAATACGATGCTGATAGCCAAAATTTTGTGGTTCATGTCGAGGGACGCATTAAATGCCATATGCAATCCCATGGCAATTAACAAACCTTTGAGGTTGAACAATCCTCGTCGAATTTGAAACGGCAATTTACCCGTAATTTTTGCAAAAAACTTTTCGATACTCATCAATCGTCCTTGCCACTGAGCCATCTCGGTCATGTCTGAGGCAAATTTACCAATACCGAAGAAATAACCAAAAACGCCAGAGAAAATCATATGGCCACAGAGCGTAACCATCGACCTAAATATAAATGTTGCGATTAAATCTTTTACCGAATAATACGGATTCACCCACACGGAGTAAAAATAAAAAATGTTTTCGGCAAAGGCAAAGCCCAGACCCGCACAGACACTTAGTTTAAGAGCATGATTAAGTGTCTGAATATATTCAGGGTGACGTTTGTCGGTAATTCTCACAATCATGTTTTTTCCCAATTCTTCAATAATGCCGACGACGATATTTGTTAGAATCGCAATTACCAACAAATCTTCTACACTCGTATTAATGAGCGAGTAAATATTAAGTTGAGGGAAATACTTAAAAACAAAAATCAAAATAAAAGGAGGAATGACCGAAAGGGTGCCGAACAAAAATGTCTTTATAAAAATTGATCGGTTCTCTTCTCCTTTACCAATAAAACTAAGCCACAAGACTACCGGAATAACGGCCATGCCAGCGCTCGCGATACCGATGAGCCAAGTGTTCATAGTGAATAAAAAATAAGGTCCTATTTATTTGTTTCTACTTTCGCTTCTTCAACCGTTGAAACAGATTTAATAAGTTGAGTAATGCCAACAACGTTTAAAATATCCAAAATATTTGGTCGGGCTTGCGCGATAATAATTGCACCCTGTTTCTCGCTTAGTTTTGTATACCAATCGGTAAGATATCCGATCGATTTGCTATTCATGTACTCTAATCCCGCAAAATCAAAAATGAAGAAGAGTTGCCCAGTAACAGCCGTAATCATGGCGTAAATTTCTTTCGCACGGTCATCGACATTGCTTTCATCGAGTTGCCCGGTAAAGTGAACAATTTTTACCGTTCGTCCGGCAATGGTAGATGGTACGTCTTCAGTGGTGATAGTAATTTGTGACATATTTGGGGAGAGTGTTAGATGGTACGTAGTATTATTTGCCGGGTGCCCGCTTGCGGGCAGGCATTAGTTAGATGAAATAGTATTTTATATATTGAGAGTGACATGAGTCGGATCAGCGAGGGCGATTTTAGCAGCTGCGTCGTCTTCTTTCTTCAAAATCTTCTTTACACGTACCCGAAGTCCACCATTTGGTAGGTCGCTAAATTCAAGTTCATCGGTCCAGCCGTGGACGATCTTTGAAAGTCCTCGGCCACGAATGCCTTCAAATTTGTATCCTTCTTGAGTCCTATCAGTGATCAATTTTCGCATGTCTTCAGCTTTCATATGAGTTTCTGCAGTTCCCGTATCTTCTACAATCATTTCAATCGCATCGGGATATTGAATGAATTGAACTGAAATCTCTTTTCCTTTTGCTGAGCCATGTTCAATCGCATTGTTACAGAGTTCGTCTACAACGGATTGAAAACGGTAGGCCCATTGCTGAGAAAATTGCGTCATGTTTTTTATCATCGATAATGTAAAATCACGAATTCCTGAAACGAAATATGCATTCGTCGGAAGAATGATGGTAATTTTTACCGGTTCGCTGATTTGGTTTTGATTATTTTCCATGATTATTTGTTCATATGATTATAGCATAAAATTGACCTGGTTGAAAAGGATTAGAATTTAAGGTATACTAATTAGATTTATATGAATCTAAAAACTCAGACAAAAAGAAAAATAATTTCTGCGGTTTGTGTACTCATGCTCTCATGTATGAGTTTTGTGCAGACTGTTTTTGCTGCAAATGAACTTAGTCTTGCAGATGTCGCCGCATCGAATCCTCTTATTGTACAGGCTTTTGATACCGTAAGTGGTATTGAAGGACTTGTAAAAATACGTGGCGGAAATGCACATGATACCGTTCAGATATCAATTACCGATCCCTCGAAAACACTCTATAGGTATACTAAGGTGCTTGATATTGATGGATCAGCCGAACTTACGATTCCTGCAACAGCTACTCATTCGGTAGGTCTGTATAATGTGATGGCTCGTGCTACGCGGCAGTCGGGTGCTACGACCTTTTCGGTATTTGGTGAAAGTTCTTCTTTTACGGGAATGGGTGGAGATGACAATCTTGTTGCAGTTAATTCGACGGTAACGGGTTTTAAAATTGAAAATATTCCTTCGTCGGTGACCGTTGGTGATCGTCTTAATTTCACTATTAAGGCCGTTGATAGTACTGATGCTGTTGTGCCAACCTACGTAGGTACTGTGCATTTTTCTTCTACCGACAGAAATGCACAGTTACCAGAAGATTATACGTTTGTAGGGAGCGATCAGGGACTTCGTACCTTCGATTTGGCGACAACACTTCGTACAAACGGCACACAGAAAATTTTCGCAGACGATAAAAATGATGAAGCAATTCGTGGCGAAGTAACGGTCGAAGTATTGCGTGGTTCGTATAGTGCAGCAAACGGCGAAATCTATATTACAAAGCCAAATCCTGGTACTTATAGCTCGTCGACGCTCGATATTGAGGGCAATGCACCTGCGAATACAAAGGTTACTTTTTACGATAACAATCAACAAATAGGAGAAAAACAAAGCGATACTGGTGGAAGATTTACACTTAAAACTCCCCTACTTACCGATGGCCCTCACCGATTTTATGTTTCTTCAAATAGTAACGATTCAGCGCCTGTCGAAGTTACGATTGATTTAACTCCTGCAAAGGCCGAAAACGCTAAGCTTGGGGCAACGACACTTGCACCAGGAGGCACAACGACCATTACGGTGACCAGCGATCCAGACGTCAGCCAAATTCGTGCAACGATTGGTGATTACCTTACTGACCTTACCCAAGATCCTCAGAATCCTACCATTTATACGGGCCAACTTGTTGCTCCACAAGCTGCAGGTGATTACACCGTAAACGTAATAGTGAGTGATCGATTTGGTAATAGTGCCGACACGGTTGAAGTGGGCTCTATTAAAGTAGATGCAGCACTTCAGAATGAAGGCACCTTTGATTTTGCGATTCCTTCAACCGTAACTGGTGTTGTTGCAAAGGGTGTATTAAATGGAGTGTTACTAACCTGGCAAGATTCACAAGCCGAGGCAGGTATTGCTTTTTACCGCATATATTACGGCACAGATGCAAACGATTTAAAACAGGTTATTACTACCAAAACAAAAGAAACAAATTATCTTGTTACGGGACTCACTGTTGGTACACAATATTATTTCAAATTGAGTGCAATCGATATGCGTTCAAATGAAAGTGACAATTTGAGTGCGATTGCGTCGGCAACGCCGTCGGCTACTGATACGGGCTCAACTCAGGTTCTTGGCGGTGACATTCCTCTCTGTGATCCAAGTCCGTGTCCTACATTTACGTATCCTCCCTATACTACTCAAAATGGGCCAGCGTTATTCATTCCATTGATTGGTAGTGCATTTGGTGGTCTGCTTACCTTGCGAAAAAAGAAGAGATAAGTGATAGTAGCGGGTGCCTATGTTAGATATAAAACACCTGCTTATTATTTTCATTTCGGTTTCCGCTCGGCTTTTTTCATTCGCGATATTTATTCGTGTCATTATGTCGTTCTTGAGGGGACGTGTGCAGGGGCGATTTTTCGAATTAATAATAGAGATAACAGAGCCGCCACTTGCCTTTGTACGTCGCTACATTCCGCCGATTGGTGGTGTTCTCGACATTTCACCGATAATTATTTTCTTTGCGATCGATTTTGTAAGTGGGATTTTAATTCAAATAATCGGACGTTAATTTATGTTGCTCTATAACTCACTGACTCGTACAAAAGAAGCATTAAAACCTTTGCACGAGGGTAAAATAAGTATGTATGTGTGTGGTCCGACGGTCTATGATGTTGGTCATCTTGGTCATGCGCGATCAGCGGTTGCCTTCGATATTATTCGTCGTTATTTTTTATATAAAAACTTTGAGGTTGAGTTTGTAAGTAACGTTACCGACGTCGACGATAAAATCATTGCGCGAGCTGCGAAAGAAGGTATTACCGAAAACGAACTTGCTGAACGCATTATTCCCGAGTATTCGAAGGATTATGGAGCGCTGGGGGTTTTGCCACCGACAAAACAGCCTCGCTGCACACAGTATATTTCGCAGATGGTTGAGCTCATTGAAAGATTGGTAAAAATGGGGCATGCGTATGCGACCGACGATGGTGTTTATTTTAGAGTTGATAGTTTGCCAAAGTACGGGCAGTTATCGGGGCAAAACATCGATGAGCTTCGTTCGGGTGCGCGCATTGATGTCGATGAAAAGAAAGAAAATCCGTTAGATTTTGCAGTATGGAAGGCTCAAAAGGTGGGTGAAGAAACAGCGAGTTGGAATGGACCCTGTGGCATAAAAGGCCGCCCGGGTTGGCATATTGAGTGTAGCGCAATGAGTGGGTCTATCTTTGGAGATGTCTTTGATATTCATGGAGGAGGTATTGATTTGATATTCCCTCATCATGAAGATGAAGTCGCCCAGAGTTTGGCGGCGATCAGCGATGAGCGGTTGGAGCAATTAGATGCTGAGGGGCGCCGCGGGTTTGCGCAGTACTGGATGCACAATGGTCATGTGCGAATTAATAAAGAAAAGATGAGCAAGTCGCTCGGTAATTTTTTTACGATTAAAGACATGCTCGCGAAGTGGCACCCTGCGGTTCTTCGCTACTTCTTACTTTCAACTCACTACCGCCTGCCGATTGAATTCAGCGATGCGCTTTTGGAGCAGGCAAAAAACAGTTTAGAAAGACTCCGCGACTGTGTACGTAATTTAGATGAATACGCCAAAGGCGCTGTACTCGCCCCTACTACCGCGGGCTCTGCATCTACCTATGCGACATTCCCCTTTGAGGCTCAGCTTAAGAAAACCCAGCAAGACTTTGAATCTGCGATGGACGATGACCTAGAAATTTCAAAAGGACTCGCTTCGGTCTTTGAATTAGTGACTGCGGTAAATTCAGGAGTTAAAGAAAAATCGCTCTCGAAAGAAAATTGTGCCCGGGCAGAGTCTCTCTTTAAGAAGATCGATTCAGTACTTGGTGTTATGTATGAGGAGTCGACACGAGTGGACATGGATATCGATGGCCTTATCATAAAACGAAACGAGGCTCGTAAAAATCGCGACTTCGCTACCTCAGATTCTATCCGTAAGGAGCTCGATGAAAGAGGCATTGTCCTTGAAGATACTCCAGCGGGGACGGTGTGGAAGAAGAAGTTATAGAAAGGATATTTCTACGTCTATTGACATAGTTAGTAATAGGTAGTACTGTCACTCTCTTGCATAGTAACTACTATTTTTATGGAAAACGAATATAAGGGCAGCAATAGACGGAATTTACACGCCAGCAGAGAAGCGACAGCCGCTGGAATTATGCGTAGAGTCGATCGTGAAAATACTCCTTTAATAGCTCTAGGCTTGAGAACTAGAGGGCTTCTTGATAATCGCGAGCAAATCCAAAGCGATGTTAGTCAGAGAGTACAGGAACTGTATGGTGTTCCTCCAGCACTTGAAGATGTTAAAACATTCGAACGACTTGTCCCATTGGCGGCACGTTATAAAGGTCAATACGATAGACTGCCCGATGAGATGAAAACATTGATGTCCTGGCAATCGCTTGAAGCTCTGCTTTTTGCAAATGGTGGTAAATTACTTCGTCTTGGTGAAGAAATGCAGGAACGTGGAGTTCTGTTTGCACTACTCGAAGATAAAGCACTTATTGCAGATGGTGGGGTGTCGCTGATGAAGCCTTCTTATCCTCTCTTAATTAATTCGCGATATGATCCGAGATATCAAAGAGATCACTATCCTTTAGCTAGTACAATTCAAACAGACTCACTTGTTAAAACTAAAATGATTGGGGGTAAGATAATCACAGATGAAAAAGGTACTCCCATTCCTTCTGGCTACCGCCCTTTTAACTCGCTTGAAGAGATGAGACTCTTTGAAAAAAATACTGGATTGAAAGCTTGTGAAACAAGCATAAGGAGAGGTAGTGAGGTACAAAGACGCCATAGTCATGATTCTGATAGTACGTATGGGACTGGTGCATACTATCAAGAGTACTACCTCGAGGCATATCGAAGAGTATTAGAAGTTGAGTAAAACAAGCTAACTCTTGGTGTCTTAGATTATCGGCTCTTCGAACTTCTCAAATACGCTATCGAGGGCTTTTGTATCGGGCTCGCTGGCTGCTTCGTCCCACTTTTCGAGCATGGTCTCAACCTCGGCTTTTGGTTTGCAGTAGGTCGCGCGTGAGTGTTGAATAATTTCTTCGATAAATTCTTCGGTTCCTCGTGGCACGTCGAGCGTCTTGCCCGAGAATGCCTCGCGTAGCTCACCATTCACCGACATTTTTGTATAAAATTCACGTACTCCCAAATTAATAATATCTCGCTCTTTAAAGACGGGGTTATATTCATTGGCAAGAATTGCTGCATCGTCGGCACCGACACGGAAGCTCACCATTGAGCCGACGTTACCAAACACCGTTTTACGGACCGTCTCATTCAGCTGGCCCATGTACTGATGCGCAATCGTTAAGTTCAAGCGGTACTTACGAGCCTCAGACAAAATTTCGGCAAATGTATTGGTCGCAAAGTTCTGAAACTCATCTATGTATAGATAAAAATCTGCACGATCTTCTTCTTTCATGTCGGCGCGCATCATCGCCGCCTGGTAAATCTTGGTAATAATCATAGAACCTATCAGTCCTGAGTTTTCTTCACCAAGAAGCCCTTTCGATACCTTCATTAAAAGGATTTTTCGATTGTCCATGACCTCGCGAATGCTAAAGTTTGTCTTTGGTTGGCCGATAATATTTCGAATCATGTCGGTCGCCACAAACTGTCCTACTTTATTCAAAAGAGGCGTAATGGCCTCGGAATCAAATTTTTCAGACCATGCGGCGAACTCAGAAACCCAGAAATTTTTTACAACTGAATCTTGAATGCGAGAGACTATTTTTTGACGGTAGTTCTTGTCGGTGAGCATCTTTAAAATCGAAAGCACCGTGGTATTTGGGCTGTCTAATAAGGCTAACGTTGTATAACGAAGCACATGCTCAAGACGGTAAGTCCAGTTGTCGCCGAAGAGCTTTTTAAAGATATCCAAAAATCCAATCGTAATCTGCATGCGATAGGCGTCATCAACTTTTTCTAACGGATTAAAGGCAATTGGGAATTCAGTATCCGATGGATTAAACAAAATGACATCTTTAATGCGTTCCTTTGGAATGTAGCGCATGACGTTATCTACTAAGCCGCCATGTGGATCGAGCACCGCAACGCCTTGTCCACTTTGAATATCTTCCATGATAAGAAGTTCGAGCATTTTGCTCTTGCCTGAGCCGGATTTGCCTACCGCATAGAGGTGTCTACGTCTGTCGCTTCGCTTGATTCCGAAGGGTATGAAATTATTGTGATGGTTCGTCATGCCGAAACTTGAGACATCGGCTGCTCCGGCTTTTGGTAAATCTTGTGGCGGATTTGCCTTTCGAGCAAGTACGTGTGATACATAGGGAACGTAATCTGCATTCGGAAAATGATAAATAGTTGCGAGCTCTTTAGCGCTTAAAATGAAGGTATCAGCATGCGTACGTGCACGGTAGGTATCGACAAATTTTTTCGTGCTGATGTGTAGTTTGTGTCCGTGAAAACTATTTATGTCGTTGTCGTTGAACTGAGAAAAGCTATTGATAATTGCCTCAATTTTTCGATTAGCTTCTTCTTGAGATGGCGCAATGTAAGCGCAGCGAATACTTACTTTGAAGGGTTTAATTCCGGCTTTTTCATGTGATTTATGATGTCTGACCTCATTTATTTTATGGCGGCCACCATCGCGCATGCGGTCTTTAATCGAGAAAAAATGATGGAGTGATGCAAAGCGCATAGACCACTTTCTCGCGAAGTGATAGTAACCAGTATCGTCTTGTGGCTCGGCAATAATTTGAACCCAAACCTGGTCGTCGCTGGCAATCTTTGAAATCACTGAAAAGATTCGAGAGGTGCTGTCTTCTTCAAAGGCCTCATAGGTCTGAATAGGGTAAATATCTGAATGGTGAAGGCTAATGGTTGCACCCGCAATGGCCTGAGCTTCTGGTGAAAAGAATGACGTATAATCCACGGTTTGTTGAATCTCTGCCTCTGGATACGTCGCATAAATAAGCCCCTCAACCGTTTCAAGTAAGCTTTCGTCTACAACAATATAAAAATACGTGTATTGACCTTTGCCCCACCACTCCAAAGAAACTGGCTTGCCCGTAAAGGTATTGCGCATATTTATGAGCAATTCCTGATACTTTGACTCAAGTTTTTTGTTTTCGCTCTGCCCTTGCGGGATAATAACGTGTAAGTAGCGTTGCGCCATATAACAGATTAATAATAGCACGATTCGCTCTTTTTAGCACGCTCTGAATGACTCCATCTCTTTTAATTCCTATTGAGGCATATTGATATTTCTGTAGTATCTCAATTCCCCATGATTTGTTTGTATTGTGATTCCAGCAGGCCCATCGGTGCTATATGATAATCTACTAGTTGATCCATCTTGATGTGTGATTGTATAGATTTTATCTAATCCTCCTGTTGCTTCGCCGGTTTTTTCGATAAATACAATTTTTTGATCGGCAGAGTCTGGAAATGAAAATGGTTTCCCTCCACCTATAGGTATCTGCATAACAGAAAATAGCTGCATAAAGTGTTTTCCTCTCACATCTACTGTATCTAAGAGCTTTATACCAATTTTCTTTAGCTCCTCAGGAATCTCTGTAATTTCTGGTCTTGTTTCTAAACCAAACTGAAGTTCATTGAGTCTATTCATGCGCGCGGTTGTTGGATCAATATTTGTATTTTCAAATCTATTAAGAATGCGATTTCCGTGGCTATCGTCAGGTGATGCTTCTATAGGCATATTTATTTTTATTAATCTGTATTACTAGTATTATAACATAAAATCGCTATTCTGGACAATATGCTTCGTGTGAATCAAGTTATTTTACTGTCCATATCAGTGATGATGAACTTGTTATTAAGCCTTTGTAACAAAATAAAACATTTAAAGATTTAGATTCTTTGGAGTTTTCGATTGCGAAGAGAATCGTTTAAAAAATATCAGAGTATACGGCGATGCCAAATCCTTTTGTGAAAGCGAAAAAACTTATTGGAGTTGAAATTGATACATATCGGTTCAGGATAGGAGATTACCGTGCGATATTCAAAAAAGACCCCATTTCGGATCGGTTTGTTATTTTGGTTATTTTAAAAGTTGCACATCGCAAAGAGGTCTATAGAAAATAACTATGTTTTCAACGATGAAGATGTAGGAATAGGAAACTACTCATTTGTATCTGTATTGGCTACGAGCTGGCTTGTAAGATCGGTAAAAATATCTCCTGAGAAAATTCTAACGGGTTGTTGAGTTAACTCAACGATATTTTGTGTTTCTTGTTTGTACTCCGGTATCAGTATTTCTATTTTTGTTCCTTTCCCCATTTCACTACTCAAAGATATTTCTCCCTTGAATGTTTCTTCGATGCTCTTTTTAATCATATAGAGTCCTTGTCCAGTTCCCATTTTTCGTGTGGTAAATCCTTTTTCAAACACTCTTTTTTGAATGTCTTGCGACATGCCTCTACCGTTATCTTCGATAGAAATTTCTATGTTTCCTGAGATTCTTCTTACCCTGAGTGTTACAGATGGTGTTCTTTTCTCTGCCATAAGAAAATTTTCAGCATTTTTTATTAGTTCATTGATTATTTCTGCAAGCAATGCGCCATGTCCAAATACAACTAATGAATCATCTTCTGTTATACCATGTATTTTAAGATATTTTTTTGCAGAAGCAGCATGCTTTGCAAAGAGTAAAACGTCTTTCACTGAAATGGGTCCTTCTATAAAATCTTTTTCTGTAAGTTCATATTTTTTATATAATTCAATTTCATCACAAGTAATGCTCTCTTCTATTGAAGCGATTGAATCTCGACACTCAATGGCATTTGAAACGATTGTACTCAATCCTGTTAAGGTACTACTCATATTGTGTGTCATAAACCGAAATAGTCTATAAATATTAGGATCTTCACTTTCGATTTTTAGCTCTGTGATTTTTTGAAGATATTTTTCTAATATAATGCTTGTTTCATTATCAGTATTCGCGGAGATATGTTCTGCATTGAGTATTTTATTGGCCAGCCTAAAAAGAGCAGCTTTACAAGATGCATATAAATCTAGTAATGGTTTTTTTATTTCCTGCTCGTACGTGTCCAATTTTTCCCCCGCCAAAGTTTCTGGATTCGGCGTATACGAAAGAGCATTAAGATTATTAATCATAAATAGCGTATTATAATAACATAAAATATGATAAATGTCACTGCCTCCGTTTTTTTACATTATTGAGTAAGCAATTTTGCCACCTTCCAAACATCCCCTGCTCCCATGGTCACAATGACATCGAAGTTTTTCGCGTTTACCTGTATGAATTCAATCGTTTTTTTGAATGAGGATTGTGAAAGTTCTTCGGTGCAAATAGCATGCGTCCCTGCCTTATTTAAAGCGTCTACGAGTTTTTGTGCTGATACCTCTTTTTTGTCTTCGTCACTATCACGAGCTTCGTAAATATTAGGAATAACAACGGTATTCGCTTCTTGTAAACTTTCTATAAATTCATTAAACAATAAACGAGTTCTAGAGTATTGGTGTGGCTGAAACACAACACATATATGTGCATCAGCGCCATATTTTTCGCGCGTTGCCTGAAGTGTTGCCTTTAACTCTTCAGGATGATGGCCATAATCGTCGATCACCTCAATTTTTTTTGAGCCATCTTTGAAAGCACCCTTTAGCTCAAAACGACGTGCAGCGCCCTTATAATTATTCAACGAACGGATTATGCCATCTGCCTTTATTCCAAGCGTCCGACACACGCTAAAAGCTCCAAGAGCATTGGCCCTGTTGTGGGCTCCGGGTATTGAAAGACTTAAATCCCCTACTTTGACTCCTTTTTGATAAATCTCTGAATCTTTTAAATAAAAATCGCTCGTCTGATACTCTTTCGCTGAGTATGTAAACGTATTATAGCTGGGGAATCCCTTTTTCTGCATGTCTTGAACAACCGAATGCACATCTTGATCATCGATATTCGCAAAAATATACCCATCTTTTGGTAGGCGAGCGCAAAATTCTTTAAACGCAGCCAGGTAATTTTCGTAGTTTTTAAAGTAGTCGAGGTGGTCAGGATCAAGGTTATTAAGCAGGATAATTGAAGGGTTATAGTTGGTAAACGCCTTCTTATATTCGCAGCTTTCGAGCACAAATAAATTTTGTGACCCACTATGGTAATTCGCGCCGTTAAGCTCATGCAAGTCGCTGCCAACGAGCACTGTTGGATCAAA
>CAYHBN010000033.1:0-15596 GCA_964354865.1 uncultured Candidatus Peribacteria bacterium | reverse complement strand
GGACAATTTACCTCTCCGAGAATAGAGATTAATTGTTTGCCGATACGTGAATGTGACGATCAAGAAAGGCCGCAGTATCAAGAAGGAATCGTGTCACTTGCGAGTTGCAACCTTGGCGATGGACAGGTATTTGCGTGGAATGTTCGTGAAGGATTAATTGCCTCATGCCATCCAACTCCATCGTGTGAGTGAAGAATAACTATAGGCGACCAAGTGCTCCGTGTAGTACCTCAAGCGGGAGTAGGGCGCATTTAATTCGAACCGCGCCGATTTCGGCTTCCAAAAACTCGAAGAGTTTTCGCGAATCCCATTCCAAAACTTCTGTAATGGTTTTCCCTTTCGCATGCTCGGTAATGAGTGAACTTGTTGCAATGCAGATTGCGCAGCCTTCGCCTTCGAATGAACAGTCAAGAATTTTGCGATCTGTTTTATTTGATGAATTGTCGCCGGTAGCAAGTAGTACATACATGCGTACGTGATCGCCACAGGTGACATTTGCGCCGCTGTGTGTTTGCGTTGGGTGCTCGATTATCCTTTTATTTATAGGATTTTTAGAGAGGTCGATGATGAGATCGGAGTACATAAAATTTATAGTTTGAACTTTGTTTTCACAAATTTGATGCCATCAATCAGCGCACTAACGTCGTCTTCGGTGTTATACATGCCAAAACTGACGCGTGTTGTTGCTGCTACGCCAAGCCATTTCATGAGAGGCATTGCGCAGTGATGACCAGCGCGAACGGCGATATTTTTTTCATTTAAAAGTGTTGAAATGTCGTGTGCGTGAATGCCGTCGATCATGAATGAAATAATCGATTCGTGTGTTCCTTCTTTTTGTGGTCCAAGGATTTTAATGCCGTCAATTTTTTGAAGTTCGCTTAAACAGAGATTCGTGAGTGCCTTTTCATGGCTATGAATAGCCGAAAGTCCCATGCTTTTAATAAACGCAAGTGCACGCGCAAGGCCGATCGCTTCGGCGATTGGTGGGGTGCCTGCTTCGTATTTTTGAGGTGCATCGTTCCATGTGGTATGTGTCGTTGTTACTTCGCGAATCATGCCGCCGCCGCCAAAAACCGGTTTAAAGTTATCGAGGAGTTTTTCTTTCACATACAACACGCCAACGCCTGTAGGGCCATATGCTTTGTGGCCTGAGAAAGCCAAGAAATCGCAGTCGAGCATTTGTACGTCGATGGGTAGTCTCGCGATACTTTGTGCCGCATCGACCAAGACTTTCACCCCACACGAAAATGCTTTTTGAATAATCTGTTTCAGTGGAGTGAGTGTGCCGAGTACGTTCGATATGTGTGTAATAACGAGTAGTTTTGTTCGGCGGGTCAGATATTTATTCGCGTCAGCGGGGTCAAGTGTCCCGTCTTTTTTCGGCTCCCATAAAATAATTTTGAGCCCGAGCTCTTTGGCGAGCATCTGCCAAGGAACCATATTTGAGTGATGTTCGAGTAGGGGAATTACAATTTCGTCGCCTTGTTTGAGCACGTACCGTGCCCAGCCAAGTGCAACCATGTTAATTGACTGCGTGGTTCCGCTCGTGAAAATAATTTCTTTTTCGGATTTTGCATTTATAAACTGCGCGACAGTTTTACGTGCCTCTTCATAGGCATTTGTAGCCCGTTCGCTTAAGTCGTAGAGTCCGCGGTGTACATTCGCGCTGTATTCACCGTAATACTCGTTCATGGCCTGTATAACGCACTCTGGCTTGAGGCTTGTTGCCGCAGAATCGAGGTAATGCAGTGTTTGATTTTTCGCGATGAGCGGAAATTCCTTACTAATTGTATCTTGTGAATATGCCATGAGTTTTGTGAGAAGATACTATCACTATTCGTAGGTAAGTCGTTCGATTTTGTCTGCAATGAGTGGGTCGATTTCGGCGGCCACTGTTGCATCTCGGTACAGCTCGCCTAAAAATCCATCGACAATGATTCGTGTAGCAGTTGCTTCATCTATGCCGCGTGCGCCACAGTAAAATAAATGTTCGTCGTCGACGCGTGTGACCGAAGCTGAGTGCGATGCTTGTACGTTGTTATTCTCTATTTTAAGGGCTGGAACTGCGCTTATCTTTGCTCCTGAAGAGAGAAGGAGTGTGTGCTCGTGTAGGTGTCCATTCGAGTTACTACCGTTGTGTGTAATGTGAATTGCTCCATCGAAGCGAGCTTGTGCGCTGTCGTTTAAAACTCCCTTTGCCAAAATTTCTGTTGAGCAATCTTGTGCGTCGAGTGTTGTCGTCGATTGAATGTTGAAGTTTTGAGTGTGGTCTCCGAAGAAGAGTGTTTTTTGTTTGCTCGATGAGCCTATGCCCTTATGAACTACCTCTAGAATAAGCCGTGATTCGCTGCTGCCGGTGAACACTACCATCATCGAAAGTTGCGCGTTTTTTTCAAGCGTAATAGAAAGTTTTACATGAGAAGATTCTTCTCGTGTTCGATTTTCAAAGTAGGTGAGTGAGAGTTGTGCATTTTCTTGGACGACAACTTCGTATGATTGAGTATCGTTTTCTGCATGCGCGCCCGCCACCTCGGTTGAAGTTCGTATAATGAGCGTTTCTTCGCTTTGTACTGGAATTGTAATCAATTTATTCATAAAGAATTTTTTTCCTAATCCTTCTATTACTTCTAGCTTCTTCTCTTAATCTCTAACTCTCTTGCCCTCTACCCCACTGCTCCCAATGTCTCCATCTCCATTTCAATTAAACGGTTCATCTCAACGGCGTATTCAAGTGGCATAGCCTTAACAATTGGCTCAATAAAGCCATTAACGATCATCGCCATTGCTTCGTCTTCGGTAATGCCGCGGCTCATTAAATAGAAAAGTTGCTCCTCGCTAATGCGTCCAACTTTTGCTTCGTGACCAATCGAAACATCATTTTCGCTTATCTGCATGTCGGGGATTGTGTCTGAAACCGAAATGTCATCGAGAATCAGCGCATCACATTTTACCTGAGCCTTAGCTCCTTTTGCGCCCTTCAATATCTTCAAAAGTCCGCGGTACACTGAAACTCCACCTGCTTTGCTAATACTTTTCATGACCACGGTCGAGGTCGTACGCGCACCAACGTGAATAACTTTTGCGCCGGTATCTTGAATTTGTTCCTTGTTCGCAAATGCTATACCAAGGTGATCTGCGTGTGCGCCCTCTCCTTTCAAAATAGTGCAGGGATACAGCATGGTACAGCCACTTCCCATGTTTCCGCCAACCCACTCCATAATGCCATTTTTATCGACGATTGAACGCTTGGTATTTAAGTTGTAGGTATTGCGACTCCAGTTCTCGACGCTCGAATATCGGAATCGTGCTCCTTCTTTCACATACACTTCAACAAGCCCCGCGTGAATCGATGGGGTTTCGTATTTGGCGGCTGAACAGCCTTCCACATACGTTCCAAATGCGCCCTTTTCAACAATGATCAGCGTGTGTTCAAACTGTCCCATTGAGGCCGCATTCATGCGGAAATACGCTTGTAGCGGTTTGTCGACGTTCACTCCCTGCGGAATATAAATAAAAGTTCCACCGCTCCACACTGCTCCGTGAAGTGCCGCAAATTTGTGATCGTGCATGGTAACGCACTTCATAAAATATTCCTTCACCATGTCGGGATATAGTTGCAGCGCTGCGTCCATGTCTTCAAAAATCACACCCATTTTCCCGTACTCTTCTTTTAATTTGTGGTAGACGTTTTGGCTTTCGTACTGCGCCCCCGCGCCTGCTAGGTATTTTCGCTCTGCCTCGGGAATGCCCAACCGTTCGAAGGTTTTTTTAATCTCTTCGGGAACGTCTTCCCACTTGGTCGAAGGCACTACCTCACCTGGCCGCGCATAATAAATAATGCCGTCGAGGTCGAGTTTGCTCAGGTCTGGTCCCCACGTCGGCATTGGTTTTTTCAAAAAGACGTCATAACTTTTAAGTCGATGTTCGAGCATCCACTCCGGCTCGTTTTTATCTTTTGACATCGCAATAATTATCTCTTTAGAAAGCCCTTTTTTGGCATGAGTTGCGTATTCGCTCGAATTCGCATCGTCGAGTGTAGTTCGGTTTAAGTTCTTAATGTAGTCGAGTGTAACGGTCATAGTGAGTTGGTAATCCAATCGTAACCATCTTTTTCAATTCGTTCGCCGAGTTCGCGGTCGCCCGATATCACAATTTTCCCACCCATCATCACATGAATGAACTGCGGTTTTACGTAGTGCAAAATGCGTTGATAATGTGTGATCAAAATGAAACTTCGTTCGGGAGTTACGCACGCATTAATTCCTTCACTCACCACACGTAGCGCATCGACATCGAGGCCCGAATCGGTCTCGTCTAATATCGCCACTTTTGGTTCAAGCAAAGCCATTTGCAGTATCTCTACCTTCTTTTTTTCACCGCCCGAAAATCCATCATTAATTGAGCGATTCATAAATTCTGCCTTTAGTCCGAACGCCGCTAATTTTTCACGAAGTGCCTTTCTAAATTCAATAGGATTTAATTCACCGAGACCTCGAGCTTTTCGCACACTCGCAACTGCTGTTTTCAAGAATGATGCTACCGATACTCCCGGAATTTCTTTCGGATATTGAAATGCCAAAAATAATCCACGCTGAGCGCGTTTGTCTGCTTTTAATCCTACTAATTCTTCGCTCTCGAACTCTATAGAGCCCTCGGTAACTTTATACAGCGGATGCCCCATTAACACGTTAGACAACGTCGATTTGCCCGATCCATTCGGACCCATAATTGCGTGAATTTCACCGGGTTTAACGGTTAAGTCGACGCCCTTTAAAATAGGAATGTCGTTGATTGATGCGTGAAGATTGCGGATAGATAACATAGTTGAGTTAGGAGTGAAATGGGTTACGAGTGCATGGTATCCGCTAAGGTTTTATTTTTCAAAAATTCTCGCATCATATTTGTCGCCTCTTGCCAGGTAGCTTTAACACCGCAGCTCGATTGAATCGTACAGTTATTTTCTTTTGAACAGCATTTAACGGGTTCAACTGGCCCTTCGAGCGCTTCAAGCACGTCTATCAAACTAATTTCACTCGGAGTTTTCGCCAAACTATACCCACCATCGCGCCCTTCTTTGCTTGTGACAATCCCAGCTCGTTTTAATTCCTGTGCAATTTCGCCCAAATATTTCAGCGGCAGTTTTTTTTCATCGCTAATTTCACGCAACGAAATTTTTGCTCGTCCCACTTTGTGGTGCTCTGCGAGTGAAGAGAGGAGTAGCAGCCCGTAATCGCCCTTTGTTGAGATATGAAACATACGTCGAAAAACATACTACTAGTAAAGTGGTAGTAGTATAGTGTGCAGCCTATGATCTGGCAATTATTTCGTTCTTCTTCTTGTCACCGACGAAAGTGACTCTTTCGATTCACGTGGTGGTAGAATAGCCGCTGTGACTTTATCGATTACAGTGGGGTCAATATCGCTATCCTTTACATAATAATCTCCGTGTTTGCCTTTGAAAACAGCAATTTTTAGATCTTCAACTTGCGCTACGATTCTACGAGCAATTTCATCAGTGAGTCCGCCAATACCTATCGCAACAAGTAAGTTTTTATTAAAACCTAGTGCGAGTGCTTCTACACGGTCTGCTTCGAATGTGTTTATTGTTTCACCAGGTACTACCGTTTGATTAACATCGGTTTCATTACCAGTTGTTGCGCTTGTTGTATCTAAATCTTGTAACATGGAGCCGCATTTTACATAGGCTCACTGATTTGTCAATCCTCGCAGTTTTTACTTGCTTTTAACTTCTTTCCGCAACTCCTCGATCCTCGCATGTGTCAGCCAAAAGAACGGTGCGTGTTTAAAGAAAACCTCGTAACTTTGACGCTCTTTCGGTGTATGGCTGGTAAGTGAATCCTTCCAGGTATAAAAATCGGGAATTGATTCAAGGTATTGCTCGTACATAAAGAGCGCAGTCTCATGATCACCTTGTTTATAGAGCATATCGGAAAAAGCTCGAATCCAGTTTGGGTGATTAGGATTTTTTTCAAGCGCACGCACATAATACTCACTCGCTTTTTCCGGATCGGTCTTCGAGTAATAATTGCCTGTCCATGCCAACACATTGCCGGATTCTCCTTCAACGCCTGAAAGATTTGCCAATGCACGAGGCTGAGAACTTGGATCAACCATCATAAGCTCATACCACGGTTCGCTGTAGTATGGCGTGTAATTTGTTGTAGCTTTGAGCGCGTTTACCGCATTTTCATAACTGACCGTGCTCTCATTTTGGTAGGTTGTATATGTGGCATGTGCGTTGTATGTTTTGTAAATCGTTGAATAGCTAAATAGCGTAATAATAGCCATACATATATAGAAAAAGGCGAGTCGAGCTGCAAGTGGCCAGTGATTTTTTTTATTGTCAGTTTTTTGAGGATTTTTTGAGGTGAGCGCGACGAGCCCGCCCAAACATAAAGTAGTGAGACTGGTAATGGTTATGTCAGAGAAAGTGAATTGATTTTGTATCATGTTCACCAGGGGAATAAAAGCAAGGAGTGCAACAAAAATGTTGCCCGATGAAATAGATATTTTGAGTAATGCGCCAAAAAGAAGCAGGTATAACAGTGCTCCAATAACCCCGTGATCAAAAAATATTTGAAGGAATTCGTTGTGAACACGATCTGCAGATACACTGATGTCTTCTTCTAATCTGATAAATTCTTTGGTGACAATTTCTGGTGAGTAAATATAGAAGGTCTCCGATCCGTAGCCTAATAAAGGCCTCTCGGCTATTTTTTTAACCGCGCCTTTCCATATTTCTATGCGAGAAAATACAGATCTAAAAGAATTTTGAGAGAGTGAAAAACGATCGCCAAGTACTCGATGTGCACCGAAAAGTACTGTAGCTACGAAGCACAAGGTGACGATCCCTGCTGCAACAAGTGTCGTAGTTTCAAATGATGCGAGCCGTTTTTTTAATCCTTTTACAATCGGGATTCGATACCGTATGAGTACAATTACAACTCCCACTACCAGGCCCAAAATTGCTGCACGTGTTTGAGAAAAGAGCATGGCCGCGCCCACTGCGAAGGTACCCACTGCATAAAGCGGTTTGAGTTTTGAAATAGTTCCTTTGAAAAATAAAAAAATCCCTATTATTCCAACAAGGAGCATGTATTGCCCTAAATATCCCGGGTTGCCGAGCGTGCTAAAAATTCTTCCTGCGAAAATATTGGTGTTGAGGTTTTTAAAAAGTGGATCGAATCCTATTTTTTGAAGGAGTCCATACACCGCAACAAGAAAGCCGCTGCTCCATGAAACTATAAGAAACTTTTCGATATTTTTGTGAGTGATCAGCGATGCGCAAAGTACAAAGAGCACAAAGAAATAGAGTTCTATAATGCCCCCGAATCCCCGAGTAAATGAGCCGAAAAGTGCCACAGAGGGAGTTGGTGAAAAAGCCGCAGAAATGAGCGAACTAGTGAGTGTGGCGAATAGGAGTAAAAATAATCGATTATCAAAAATCCCCATTTGCAAAATGTTCTTTTTCTGCGCTACTGCATACGTAGCTATGCCGAGCAAAAGCAAGATTGTTGTCTTAAGTAAGAGCTCTTTGCCCTGCACGACTGAATGTACGAAAGGCGAATAATAAAATAACGGTACCAAAAAAAAGTATGCCCCCATTATGGAAAGGCATACGTTTTTAATTGTGAGTTTAGGTAATTTCATTCAACACCTTTTTAGCGTCGGTGTGTTGAATAATACATCTTTAGAAGTTTTGCTTTAATAGCATTTGAAACTACGTATTTACTAGGATTATTTTGCTTGTCTGCATTTTCTGCTTGTCGTTTTGCAGCCTCAGAAATAGCGGGAAAAACTTTATTTGCCAATTTCTTTTCTGCAACTGCAGATACGGGAACTCCAGATGCTACTGCAGAAGCGATTACGGTTGGAACATTTGAAACAACCCGTGATACGCCGCCTTTCGAACTTACATTTGATGCTACACGTGTTGGTACTACAGATGGTACAGCCGAAACGACGACTGAAACCGTTCTTCGTCCGAACATATCTCTAAAATATGAAAGGTTGAGTGAAGGACCTTTACCTTTTTCGTTGCCACCTCTCTGATTGCCACCTTTTTCGGCACCTATTGGTCTAATTGCTGACCAATCGTAAATGCGGCTTGTCAAAAATTCACTTCGGCTAAAAGCAATTCCAGATGCTAATACTACCAGTGTAGCTAATCCAATAAGTATCTGTTTGTTACCGAAATACTTGTGCTGCTTGTGGATTTTGTGGTGCGCGTGGACTGGTTTGTGAGCATGAACTGAATTTTTATGTTTCATATTTTTTTTATTAAATAATTATTGGCTAAATCATACCATAATTTGCCCTTCCCGTATAGCGACGGTACGGTTTCAAAGTTTCACTTGGCACAATTTTGTCCAAAAAATAAACCTGATATACTCCTGTTATGTTTCAATCACCTGGTTCAATCGCCTTCACCCTCGGTCCGCTTTCGGTTCATTGGTACGGAATTCTAATTGTTTTAGGAATTATCGCAGCGTACAGTTATGCTTTGCTCGAAGCCAAGCGGCGTGGACTTTCGGCAAAAATTATCGAAGATATTTCTGTGTGGTGTGTGATAGGAGGAGTTTTGGGCGCACGAATCTATTATGTGCTGTTTAATCTGTCGTTTTATCTGCAAAATCCTATAGAGATTTTCTCAGTGTGGAAGGGGGGACTCGCCATTCATGGTGCAATTTTAGGTGGTGCTGCGGTTTTCTTCTTTCTCATGCGCAAGCATAAATTGAGCCCGTTGAGTTATGCTGACGTGATTATGCCTGGTATTTTGCTCGGGCAAGCCATTGGTCGCTGGGGAAACTTCTTTAATAGTGAGGCATTTGGTGCTCCCACCGATCTGCCGTGGGGTGTGTTTATCCCCACCGATCTTCGTCCTGTCGATTTAACAGATTACGCGCTCTTTCATCCCACCTTTTTATACGAATCAATTTGGAATTTGATAGGATTTTTTATTCTGGTATGGCTTTCGAGGAAACACCGAATTATGGCTTCTCCTGGAGCTATATTGGCTATTTACCTGATCTACTATTCTTTGGGTAGATTCTGCATAGAGCAACTTCGAACCGATAGTTTGTGGCTTGGTCCGCTACGTGCTGCGCAAGTCGTGAGTGTGTGCGCGTTAATTGGGGGAATAGTGCTCTTGAAGTGGGTACTGGCTCGGCGTAAAGTGAATGAATGAGAAGAGTCATCTTCTCATTTATCCTCTAATTCTTTTACTTTATGCAAACAGCATACTTTTTCAAGAATATGGCTCAGTCAGAGCAGGAGCAGGTTTTAACCTATATGGAGAAAAAACTCCCAAGGCTGACCAAACTGCTGCAGAATTTTCCAGAGGATGGTGTTCGATTACACATAACCGGTGAACGGTTCGAGAAGCATTCAGCGTATAGCGTTTTGCTTGATCTGAAGATTAATGGAGAGGATTACTTGGCAGGTGAAACAAGTCATGCCATTACCAAGGCGATCGATTTTTCAGTTGATCGACTCGAAACACAGCTCACCAAAATTTCTGAGACGATGAGACGCTCACACAGAACTATGAAGAGCCGACGTCTTATGAAAGAAACAGAAATGGTAGCAGCGTAAAAAGCGCGAAGCTTGTGGTGATAACCAACACGCGACTTATAAGGGCGCCTCGGTCTAAACCCGGGGCGTTCTTTTGTTTATAGACAATGTTATAGAGCGCGAATAAGTAGACGGCGAAGGCTAGTATGCATGAGGCGAATTGCACGTCGGCGCGAAGCCAAAACTGTTCCATTGGTGAGGTTGAGTGTTTATATGCCAGCACCATCACGCAAAAGAGCGTTAGAAAGTGCAGAACTTGGTCTACGAAAAAGCCGATGCCAAAAGAAACTCCCGATTTTTGCACAGTGATTTTTGCGCGGTCGATGAAGGCGTGAGTGAGGGCGACCGCAATGTATCCAATGAGTAAATATGCAGAGCGCGGGAACCATAACGCATTGAGCAACACAAAGTGAATAAGCGCGTGTACCGCGATGCCCGCATTACTTTTTTCTTTAAATTTTACGAGCGTGTAAGGCTGAAAGAGAAAGTCTCCGAGTAAGTGAGCGAGAAATAAGGGATTCAAGGGGAGAGGGAGAGAGGAGTTAGATGAGCAGAAGCGAAGATCCGCGAGGACTTATTAGATGTAATAGTTGAGATTCGCAAGGACTGAGATTTGAAGATATTTTTAGCCATTCTGCTTAAGTCGGCTCATAAATTCTTCAGAGATTTTTGCGGCGGTTTCGGGGCTGTTCTCCATTAATTTTGTGAAAATTGCTTTTTTGAGTTCGAAAACTTCGCACTCGTTGAGTGTGATTGCACGTGCGTTTCGTGGCTCATTTAAAACAAAAGCCATTTCTCCGAAGAATTTTCCGGCCTCTAGTACCGCGAGTTGTTTGTAGTGATCGAAGGTCTCTTTTTTATCTATTTGCACCATACCCGATTTAATAATGTACATCTTCGAATCCTCATTTACCGCATCTCCTTCATCAAAAAAAATGTGATCCTTCGGATAATAATTCATCACAATTCCTTCAATAATTTCTTTGTGCTGCGCCTCTGTTAGCGTTGCAAAAAGTGGAATCGCCTGAATAATGGGGAGCATTGATGGTACGTCGGTCATACAAAAAGGATTATAGCGCAATTTCTTTTAATTTAGTAAGGATTGCGCCAAGAATTTTATTTGATTCACGCGAGCTTGCGGCCATGCCTAATGAAATGCCCGCCCTTTTTATATATGTATCGTGAGGAACAGACTCATCGTTACTCGCGATTATTCGCTTTGCACTCGCCATTTTATTAATGTTAAGTTCTGCAACGGTTGTTACTGGATCTGCATGCGCGGCAAACTGTTGTAAGTCATATAATACATTTTCTTTGCAGAAATATTCTGCGTCCATTTTTTTATATTTTTTTGGTTCTTCAACGGTTAATCCATATAACCTTTTAAGTTGTCGTAATATTGCACCTCGCTCTGCAGTCGCTTGTCTGCCGGTAGCGCCGAATTTAAGCGCTTTCCCTGCACGGTATAAATATGTTTGTCCATTCACCAACTCGCCATTACGACACAGTGCTTTCGGGAGTGCACTCATGGTTAAGGTGTTTAATTCTTCGACTGAATCAATATCTCCCGCTTTACAGAGTGCATTCATATCAGCGATGACGTTTTCTGGAGTGAAATAATCAGCATTCATTTCTGGATGTATGGTTGTATCGCCTACTTCGAGTCCAATTAGTTTTTTAAGGAGTTTAAGCACGACGGCTCCATTTTTACGGGCATTTTTTGCCGTATCGGCAACTCCAAATGCTTTCCCGGCGCGCGCAATATACACACTGCCTTTTAGTAATTCACCATTAGCGCAAAGTATTTCTATACCGTCAATATTTTTTGTTGTTAACTGCTTTATCGAATGTACTTCGGATTTTGTGTCTATTTTTTCTACAAATGCATTCAGGTCTTTTTCGACATTTTCTTTCGTATAGTACTCGGCGTCCATTGTCGGATATGTTTTTATTTCTTCGAATTTGAATCCCGCAATTTTTTTGAGTTCATTAATAACCGCAACTAGATCCGCTACCGCTTCGTGGGCATTTCGAGCAATCTTTAAAGCAACAGCTGCCCTACAAAGATATTTTCTCCCGTTGATACTTTCACCATTTGAGCAATTTACAGTTTGTTTCTGAAAGTTACTGCTATTTAACTCTTCAGGCGATTGTAACTCGGCGGCATCGGCAAATGCGTGTAGGTCTTTTTTGATATTTTCCGTATCTGTCCAGTATTCGGCATCCATTTTCTTTATTTTTTTTCCCTCAACGACATGCTCTATTGCTAAACCTAAATCTTGAATAAATTGATTTGGATTCAAATATTCAAAATGATATATGATGTGTTCGGTGTCTTCTTTTAAAGTCTCTTTTGTTTGACCAGCTAGGGTTTTAAGATCTGCTTCATCGCTATATGACACAACGAAAGTTCTGTTATATGCTTGGTTATTCACAAGAACCGCAATGCGATAATTTTCAATTGCCAATACCCAGTATGCACGTTTTCTGGAACTACCCTCAGGAATATCTCCCAGAAAAATTCTAACGTTTTCGAGGCGAATAATTTGCCCAAGAATGTGCGTATGTAGCAGTACCATAAGTGCTTCAACGACCCTATTCGCATCATGCGGCTTTGATCGTTCTTTTTCGTCGACCGATGGTGTCAATAGTTTTGCTTCATCGGTTGGCACATAGTCCGTATGGGCGCGCGTAACTCTCGCCCCAAATTCTTTCGATAAACGATAGACTAACTCAGCATCTGTCGGTACACCTTCAAAGCTCAACGTATGATCCCAGTGGCGGATGGATTCTTCTAACAGTTCGAAAGGACTTTTGACGCCTGCTTCACCCAAAAGTATATCCACTTCTTTATGAGTGAGTGCCGCTATCTCATTTACCAACGATTCATAATATTCTAATCGCCCAAACGTATGGCTATAGTAAATATTTTGCTGCAGTGTGTCGTGTTGCACGCGCTGCGCAGCGCTCCGTAACCTTTTATATTCTTTATCTGTTGAATCCATCACTGTTATATTATACAACATTACACAATATGTGTAAATATCGTGAAAAAGCTACGATAAGGTTATAATTCCTGTATTATGGCATACAACGCACGTCAAACTGAACAAAAATGGCAGGCTCGTTGGAGTGAACAAAAATTATACGAAACCGACCTCAACTCATCTAAGCCAAAGTTTTATAATTTGGTTATGTTTCCGTATCCCTCGGGCGATAAATTACATGTGGGGCACTGGTATAACTACGCTCCCGCCGATAGTTTTGGTCGTTACAAGCGTATGAATGGTTTTAATGTCTTTGAGCCGATGGGATATGACAGCTTTGGATTGCCCGCTGAAAACTACGCGATTAAAACGGGTGTAGCTCCTCAAAAATCGATTACCGATAACACGGCGACGATGACGCGCCAGCTCTCTGAGATTGGTACGATGTATGACTGGGGAAAATCGGTGACAACAAGCACTCCTGAGTATTATAAATGGACTCAGTGGGTGTTTTTAGATCTCTATAAAAAGGGCTTGGCGTACAAGAAAAATGCGCCTGTGAACTGGTGTCCGAAAGATCAAACCGTGCTTGCAAATGAGCAGGTAAAAGAAGGCTTGTGTGAGCGCTGTGGTACCGAGGTAACTCAAAAAAATCTTACACAGTGGTTTTTCAATATTAAAAGTTATGCAGAGGATTTTTTAAATTTTGAAGGATTAAACTGGCCTGAAAAGACGAAGTTGATGCAGTCACACTGGATTGGACGAAGCGAAGGATCACAAATTGATTTTGCGGTTTTAGATGCTGATGGAAAAACAGTGAGCGATAAAAAAATTACGGTTTTCACCACGCGTATAGACACGATTTTTAGCGGCGCATATGTGGTTCTTGCGCCTGAGCATCCGCTGGTCGCAGAGCTAACGACGGCAGAAAAAATGAGTGAAGTTGAGGCCTACCGCGATGCGACAAAGAAAACTACCGACATTGAACGAACCGCGGAGGATCGCGAAAAAACAGGTGTCTTTACTGGCTCGTATGTTATTAATCCTGCGAATGGAGAACGTTTGCAAGTCTGGATCGCCGATTTCGTGTTAGCTCATTATGGTACCGGTGCTGTTTTTGCCGATGCGCATGATGAACGTGATTTTAAGATGGCGAAGAAATATAAAATTCCACTTAAAATTTCGATACTCCCAGCTCGTGAAAATTTTGAAAATGCTTCTGATTACGACGAATTGGTGGCGAAAATTAACAATTTCGAAGTGTGTTTTTCAGACGAAGGAATTTTAGTTAATTCTGGACAGTTCGATGGATTAACGTCAGCGGTTGCACGAAAAGAAATTACAAAATCACTTGAGAAAAAAGGTTCTGCACGATTTATCATCAACTACAAACTGCGTGATTGGCTCATTAGTCGTCAACGATATTGGGGTGCACCGATTCCGATTGTGAACTGTGAAAAATGCGGAGAGCAAGCGGTCCCCGAAAATCAATTGCCCGTTTTGTTGCCCGAAGATGTTGATTTTGTGCCAAAAGGTGACGGCAAATCGCCGATTGCAACCAGCAGTAATTTTGTTAATACGACGTGCCCAAAATGTAGCGGCCCTGCGACGCGCGAGGTCGACACCATGGATACGTTCATGTGTTCAAGCTGGTACTTTTTGCGGTATTTAAATCCTAAAAACACCGAAGCTGCGTTCGACATGGAACTGGTGAAAAAATGGTTGCCGGTCGATATGTACATCGGTGGTCCTGAACATGCATGTATGCATTTGTTGTATGCGCGTTTTATTCACAAAGTGTTGATGAATGATCGAAAAGCAGAGCCATTTAAGACATTGGTTCACCAAGGATTGATTACGAAAGATGGCGCAAAGATGAGCAAATCGAAGGGGAATGTGGTTTCGCCCGATGCGTTTGTTGAGCAGTACGGTAGCGACGTTTTTCGCATGTATTTAATGTTTATGGGCCCCTTTACCGATGGCGGAGACTGGAACGATCGCGGTATTACCGGCATTAGCCGTTTCGTCGAGCGTTTTTATACATTGATCATGAGCGAACACCGAGCTACAGATGACGAAAATGTTGCGCGTACATTACATGCAACGATAAAAAAAGTAGGGGAGGATATTGAGACATTTCACTTTAATACAGCACTCGCGGCGATGATGACTCTCATCAACGAGGCAGTACCCTCGGGCCTTACTCTCGCATCTAAAAAACTTTTCACTCAAATTCTCGCGCCGCTCGCCCCCCATTTGGCCGAAGAGTGTTGGGCTCACCTTGGCGAAAAAGAGAGCATTTTTGATTCGACGTGGCCAAAATTTGATCCGAATATGTTGGTTGCCGGAACCTTCGAACTCGTTTTTTCGATTAACGGAAAAGTGCGCGGCAAAGTCACGGTGCCTATGAATATATCACAAGCAGATGCGCTTGTACTTGCTCAAAATGAGCCGTCACTCAAACCACATCTCGAAGGCAAAACCGTCGTGAAAGAAATCTTTGTGCCGAACAAACTGCTGAATATCGTGGTGAAGTAGGCTATTGCAAAATTCCGCTTTCTTTCAAAATCGTAAACTGTTTCAAATTCGAATCAATGACGGCGCTTCGAAAATTTATTTTGAGTATGTTTGCATTTACTAGATCGCAGTATAACGTTGCGCTCTCGTTATTTGAATTAAATAAAATTCGCGCATCTCCGCTACATTGATTATTCTCTTCTCTAAATACCGTCACTGAAAAATCTTTTGCATTAATCGGCAGCGTATCGATAACCGTATCTGGTGGAGCAAGAAAAATGTCGTTTTTTGGATCACGATCTTCGAAGAGTGTAATTGTTCCTGGCACGCCATTCAAAACCGAAACAGGAATATGCACGCCAACGGTACTCGCACCATTGGTCTTGGTTTGACTTCGATTGCGCGCCGTGAGAACCATGCTTCTAAAATGTTCTTGGGCATCGCTAAAGCGCTGTCGGTGGAGCAATCCGCGTGCGCCGGTAAGAACTACTCCCGCTA
>CAYHBN010000032.1:0-15848 GCA_964354865.1 uncultured Candidatus Peribacteria bacterium | reverse complement strand
CACAGTTCGATTAAGCGATATTGCGACGGTCGAAGAAATTGCTCGTAAACGAAATACACTTTCTCAATTTTCTTCTGAAGGAAAAACACCACAGAATGCGGTAACTCTTAACATTACAAAAAAGCCGGGAGGTTCGATCATCGATCTTATTGATGAAGGAAAAGCGAAAGTTCAGGCAATGAGGGGTGTTGAAATTCCGCAAAATGTTTCTGTTGAAACAACTCTCGATTATTCGGCAATTATTCGCCGAGACTTTGACCAACTTAAGCACGACGGAGTGCTCACCGTGTTGCTCGTTACCGGCATTATTTTTCTCTTTGTTGGTTTGAAAGAGGCCTTCGTTGCAGGGCTCGCCGTGCCACTCGTATTCTGTGCGACGTTTGCACTCATGCTTCAGTTTGGCATCACCTTGAACTTCCTCTCAATTTTCTCACTCATTCTTTCGTTAGGGCTGTTGGTAGATGACGCAATTGTGGTTGTGCAAGCGACAAAACAGTACCTAAAAACCGGCAAGTTTACTCCTGAGCAAGCCGTACTCCTTGTTTTTCATGACTTTAAAATCCTCTTAACGACAACTACCCTCACTACCATTTGGGCATTTATTCCCCTACTTCTCGCCACAGGAATTATTGGTCAATTTATTCGCTCAATTCCGATTACTGTTTCGGTAACGCTTGCTGTTTCGTACGTCATTGCCATTATTATCAATCACCCGATGGCAATTATTTTGGAGCGTTTTAGAATTACGCGATTTACTTTTAAAATTTTCGTATTTGCCGGTGCACTTCTTTCATTGATAGGAGTGAGCATTGCAGCATCGGGGGCACTCTTGGTAGGAATTCCCCTTATTTTCGTGGGAGCATTAACTGCCTTTGGCCTGCTACTATGGTATCGAAAAGGGCTTAAAGCAGACCTTATTAAAAACGAGGATTTAATGCAGCAAGAACTTGCCGACGATGCGAAAATTATTGCAAAAATCCAACACCACTACTCTGACGAAGAAGAAGGAAAAAGCACCGCCATACGACTTATTACTGGAATAATTAAGCTCGATCATTACTTATCTCAATACGGAAAATTTCTATATGGGATTTTGAACGACAGAAGAAAATCAAAGATCACACTTGTAATCGTTACTGTAATTTTCGTGATCGCTGCTTCGCTACCGATTACAGGACTTTTAAAATCAGAGTTTCTACCCAAAAGCGATTCTGAATATTTATACATAAATATTGAAGCGCCCAAAGGGCTACTCCTTACCGAAACTAAAAAAATCGTTGAACAAATTACGCCATACCTACTAAAAGAAGAAGCAATAAAAAGTTTTTCACTTATCATTGGTGCCGCAGGCGTCAACTCTCAAGACAGATCTTCATCCGGCTCAGGGGCAACAGCAGGCGGACTTACCAATAAAGCCCAATTCGCAATCAACTTAGTTCCTCTTAAATCACGACCAGAGTCTTCTCAAGCTAAACAAGTCGAGAAATCATATGATTTTGCTGCTCGCCTTCGTAATGAAATTAAACCGATCACCGGCGCTCGTATTACCGTCGAAGAAGTTGCAGGTGGTCCGCCAAGCGGAACAGATTTCGAAGCACGCTTCATCGGCGACGACTTAAATGAACTCGATAAAATTACAAATCAGTACAAAAAAATATTGGACGAGATTCCTGGAACAGAAAATGAAAAAACATCTATTACACCATCTCCCGGTGAATTTGTGCTCATCTTTAATCAAGAAAAACTCAGTGAACTAGGCCTTGTTGCGGCGCAAGTAATGGGCAGTTTACGTCTTGGGAATAGCGGCAGTTCAGCTTCAAAGATCGATATTAAAGGTGACGATGATTTACAAATCACCACAAGTTTTCCTGAAATTAATGGAGGAAATATTGATGATGTGTTGAACCTGACCCTTACCACCCCACGCGGGCAACTCTACCGAATTCGCGACGTTGCACATGCAGAGTTAAAATCGTCAGTTACCTCTATTCAGAGAATTGATCAAAAACGCGTCGTTATTCTTACTTCAAGCGTGGTAAAACCATATTTGCCAGCGACAATACTCGCCGAATTTCAGAAAAAAGTGAGCGAACAAAAACTACCAGCCGGGATGAGCATAAAATATGGTGGCGCTAATGATCAAAATAACGAATCAGTACTTTCTATATTACGCGCAATGATCGTCGCATTAATATTAATTGTTGGCACACTCGTAATTCAGTTTAATTCATACCGAAAATCGGTGCTTGTGTTAGCCACTATTCCGCTTGCAATAAGCGGCGTGTTTATAGGTTTTACGCTCACCGGATTCACACTCTCGTTCCCCGCGCTCATCGGCGTACTCGCACTCTTTGGTATTGTCGTGAAGAACGCAATTATTTTGGTAGATAAAATGAATCTAAACCTAAAAGTTGGCATTCCATATATAGACGCAATCGTAGACGCATCAAAGTCACGTCTTGAAGCTATTATGCTTACCTCTCTTTGCACTATGATCGGTATGTTGCCGATTACTATTTCGAGCGAAACCTGGAGAGGACTTGGACTAGCGCTGATTTTTGGTCTCATGAGCTCAACATTCCTCACACTCATTGTAATTCCAGCCCTCTTTAACCTCGTAATGCGTTCAACGTGGGAAAAAGATATGAAGCTTAAGCATTTGAAAGAAGAAGCAACACTCTATAAAGAGTAGAAAAAACGGCTCAAATATGGTATTATTGCGCGATGCAAGAAATACAAAAACAAAGTTCTAATGAGACGAATTGGAGCCTTTCTGAAGCGGATTTTCTGAACAAAATCCAAACGACTAAAAATGGACTATCAAAAGATGAAGCTCAAAAACGACTTTTACAGAATGGCCCAAACAAATTAGAAGACAAAGACAAAAAAGGACCACTGAGAATATTTATTTCACAGTTCAATAGCCCACTCACTCTGCTACTTATGGGGGGCGCGCTCGTTTCGCTCTTTATTGGAGAACGAATTGATGCCTACGTTATTTTGGCAATTATTGTATTAAGTTCGTTTCTTGGTTTTTTTCAGGAGTATAAATCATCAAAGGCACTCGATGCTTTAAAAGGATTAGTATCTATTAAAACCCGAGTAGTCCGTGGCGGAGAAAAAATTGAAGTAGATGTACAGTCCCTCGTTGTAGGTGATGTTATTGTTATGGATATTGGCGATATTATTCCTGCCGATGTACGCATAATCAGCGCAGATGGACTTACGATAGATGAATCATCCCTTACGGGAGAATCGCTCCCTGTAAACAAAAACACTACACCAGCAAAACCGGAATCAACTGAGCCTCAAGATCTTGAGAACGTTGCATTTATGGGGACCGCAATTTCAAGCGGATACGGAATCGGCGTTGTCGTGGCAACCGCACACGATACTTTTTTTGGAAAAACAGCATCACTACTTGTAACTGAGCCTGAAACCGATTTTCAAAAAAGCATCCGTCATTTTGGCAATCTTCTCTTGAAAATTACGTTTGTGATGACGCTCTTTATATTGATTGCGAATGCCGTATTAGGAAAAAGTTTCTTCGACTCGTTGCTTTTTGCAATCGCGCTTGCGGTCGGTATAACTCCCGAAGTTTTACCGATCTTAATGACTATTTCTCTTTCACGTGGTGCACTCAAAATGGCGAAGTCACAGGTAATTACCAAAACGCTCGCGTCAGTTGAAAACCTCGGAAACATCGATATTTTATGTTGCGATAAAACAGGAACGCTCACCAGCGGCGTCGTTGAACTATCTGACTATCTGTCGCTTTCAAATACACAAGATGAAGAAGTTCTGCTCTTTGGGGCACTCTGCAATAACGAGGGGAATCCTATTGATAAAGCCATTTTAGAGCACGAAACGACAAAGAAAAACGAGACGATCATTTCTCAATATAAAATCCTAGATACGAATGAATTTGATTTTAATCGACGTCGAATGAGCGTCATTGCAGAACGAGATAATAAAAGGATTCTCATCGTGAAAGGAGCAGCCGAAAATATTATCAGCTGCTGTTCAACGGTATTCATGAATGGGGCAGAGCAAAAAATTACTCAAAAAACAAAAGATGAGATTGCTGAGTTTATGACCAAACATGAATCGAATGGATATAGAGTTATTGCCGTCGCTACAAAACCATTCGCCCTCAAAGACTCCAGTGAAAAAAACGAAACTGAACTTACACTACGCGGTGTTTTACTGTTTCTTGATCCTGCAAAAGCAACTGCAAAAGAAGCTATTGAACGACTCGAAAAACTTGGCATCGCGATAAAAATCATCAGTGGCGATAGTGCTCTGGTTACACAAAAAATCTGTCACGATGTAGGCCTTATAATAAAAAACAATCGAGTTATCACTGGTGAAGACTTATCGAAATGTTCACTCGCCGAGCTATCTGATTATGCCCTAAAATATAACGTATTTGCTCGAGTTAACCCTGAACAAAAATATCAAATTGTTGACGCGCTCACCAAACAAGACCATGTCGTCGGATTTTTAGGAGATGGCATTAACGATGCTCCTGCACTTAAAGTTGCCGACGTCGGTATTTCAGTCGATTCAGCATCAGACATTGCAAAACAAGCCGCAGACATTATTTTGCTACAAAAGAGTTTGCGCATACTTGGTGATGGTATCGTGCAAGGCCGAAAAATCTTTGCCAATATAATGAAGTACATTCTCAATACCATTAGTGCTAACTTCGGAAACATGTTTACTGTTGCTGCCTCATCACTCTTCCTTCCGTTCATTCCGCTACTCCCGGGGCAAATCCTCTTAAATAATTTCGTGAGCGATATGCCACTGCTCACCATTGCCAGTGACAACGTCGATGACCAAATGGTTCATAAACCCAAACGATGGGACATGAAGTTTATAACCAAATTCATGATCATCTTTGGCTTGCTCAGTACCTTCTTCGATTTGCTCCTCATTTTGCCACTTTTCTTTATTTTAAAAGTCTCACCCGAAGCATTTAGAACCGCATGGTTTATTGAGTCATCGCTCTCTGAAGTTCTCATTACCTTTGCCATTCGTTCAACACTGCCTTTCTTTAAGAGCCGCCCCAGCAACTGGCTTATATTTTCATCACTCGCCACGGGAGCAGTCTGTTTCGCCCTTCCCTACTTCACGTTCGGCAATACGCTCTTCGAATTTGTGCCACTCTCACCAATGATTATCGCACTTACCGTTGGAGTTCTTTTTGCCTATTTTATCTTCGCCGAGATTACCAAACACATTTTCTTTAAAAAAAACCTATTTTAAAAGGTTCCGTAGGATTTTCTGGCAGAGGCATGCTACTATAGGCGCATGTTTAACGACCACCGACCAGGCAGCGAACTCGACGATACCGCACAATCAGCAGCAAATGACAGGCTTGAAGAAATTCTCCGCCGTGTAAAGGCCGCGGGAGCCGAAATTAACCTCGATGAACGAACACCCCTTTTTATCGATTTTAATAACGATGAAGAGCACATCGGAGATCGTCGCGTGGTTGAATTCAATCTGAATAAAACCGACTTTCAAATTACCCAGGATATTAAGAATATGAGGATTGGAGGCGCTGGCCACCACAAGCATTTAGAAAAAATGACCCGCCCAACAGTCGAACTCAAACTTCGCCGAAAACCCGAGAGCTCAGACCAATGGCTGAGCGTAGATATTGAGGATATGTTCTAGGGAGCTCTTGTATGGGGTGTACTCCAAAGTACAGCCGAAAAAGCCTTTCACTGCGGCGCTGCGCTTCTTGTTCAAGAGCTTTTTCTGGGGTGTTCGAAGAACAGCCATACAAGGCATTCGCTTCCTCACTTCGTTCGTCGCTCAAGCTCTTGTATGGGGTGTCTAACCGGGTTCGAACCGGTGATAACAGGACCACAACCTGTTGTGTTACCACTACACCATAGACACCATGGAGCTTTTTTGACGAAGCGGACGGATTATATAAGATAAGGCGCTCAGGAGCAAGCACCCAATATCCAGCCTTAGTCTCTAATTCCCTAACTCTCTCATTCGCTAACGCCCTACCCCAGTTGTTTCTGATTTTCAATCTGTTCTTTCAACTTTTGCAAAATTCCCTTAAGTAAAAACTCCGAGAACGAGAAAAAGGTCGAAAAACCGCGTGGTCTAAACGTCGCCGGATCTTTCTCAACCAAAAAATTCTGCATAACGGTCGCACACGCCTTACTCACAATCTCCTTTACAAGACCTTCTTTATCTAAAACGGTTTCAAGGATTCTAAATGGTTGACCACTCGCCGCTTGGTAAATACCAATTCCCCATTCATCTAACGCAATTTTAATTTCGAGAGAAATTGTCGCAGAGGTAAAACGACTTACGAGCGAAAATTCGCTCGTAACCATTTCACGCCCACTCAATGGATCACGTTTTTCAGGTCCGCCAGCCTGTGCTTCGGGAAACTCTCCTGCCGCCAATGCTAACTGCGCCTCCCTTTCCTCGTGTTCAAGAATCGCTAACCGAATATCTTCATTCCCAAGCACTATCAACGCTAAAACAAACGACGCCGGGATATTTTGCTCTAAAAGCTCCGCCACAATGATCATCAACCCACTATGCTGATTCGCCTGAATAAATTTTAAAAGGATTTGAGCCAACGCGTCTTCTTTCTTCTTTTTCTTCTTCTCGTCTTTCTGCATTGCTGCAACAAACTGAGCGTTCTTTTTTATCTGTTCTTTGAAACGTTCAAAAGCGGCTGGGTCATACGACTCGCCACCTTCTGATGGTGAAAAAAATTCTGAACCGTCCATTTTTATACGCTCACTGGCGCTCAGTTGCCCTAATTACGGGCGCCTTCGCTGGTTCGCGGTCGCGCCGTGCACTCCTAATTAGGTTCAAATTAGTAATATTGTATTAATGTTAAAGAAACTGGGAGAAAGATGCAATACGAGGCAGCAACGAGCTTACGAAAAAGCCGTACGGCTGGTACGGCTTTAAGAAAGCGAGGAAGATAATGAGCAGAAGCGAAGATCCGCGAGGACCGAAGTAGTGCGCTTTCTCCCGGTTTCTTTAGTTAACAGAAACGAAAACATCTTTGTGAACCTGTCCATCAAAGCGAGTTCGCTTCTTTGTTGAGAATGATACGCGACCATCACGGACCGCGAAAATGGTGAAATCTCCAGACATCATCACGTTCTCTCCAGGGAAGTATTTGGTACCAACCTGGCGGATAATAATGCTTCCAGATCGAGCTTCTTGACCACCGAAGAGCTTAACGCCACGACGTTTGGCCTGGGAATCACGACCGTTTTTAGAGGAGCCACCGGCTTTTTTATGTGCCATAGTGCGGCGATTCTACAGGCCACCCTGGAGTTTTGCAAGGGAATTTGGTATACTTAACAGATTGTATGCAAATGAATAAACACACTCTATCCGTCTCCCTGATCGTCTGCCTAATGACTAGCTTGTTTACAGGTATGCTTCCGGTGGCATATGCGCAAGAAACTACTCCTATTCAAAAAGGAGTTTCTTCAAAAATCAAACAAGGAACCTATTTTCTACTCGGTATTAAAGAGCGCCTCGCCCGCGGTCAGGCAGAAAAAGAACTACTGTCACTTAATGTATCAAAACTCGAAGAAATGGTCGCCGATAACAGTAAGATGATTCGGACCCTTTCAAACCAACTATCAAACATAGATCAACGCATTTCATCAAATCAAAGAAAAGCGCTTGCAATCAAAATCTATATTGCAGAGTTATCAAACTCCGTATCGACACTCTCGAACGAATTAAGCGAGCACAAAGAAAGAATGAATAAAGTCATCGTGCAAGTCACATCAATGCTCAGAAATCTTTATTTACAGGCATCGATCCTCTATTCACAAAACTCACCAGAAGAACAAGTTTTAGGATTACTCGCAAGTAACAACTCACTGAACGATTATTCTCAGAGAAAACAGTACTCAGAGTATGTCAACGAGGCGACGCGTGCTCTCATTGCAGAGCTTGAAATAGAGAGTAGTGATGTACGAAAAAAAACTGACGTACTCGTAGAAAAACAGCTCATTATAAATAATTTAGAAAGCGAATTAGTCCGTGAAAATATAATGCTCGATGAAATGAGAGAAGCTCGAACTCGTTTACTAAAAGACACCGAAGGCAAACAAGAACTGTATGAAAATCTGCTAAAAACATCCCAACAAGAAGAAGTAAATGTATCTCTCGAAGTTTCTCGATTAGAAGAGAACTACGAATTTTTTGATCAAAAACTCGCTGAATTTAGAACAAAAGTCAAAAATGGAATTTTGGCACCGTCACTCGATGACATTACAAGTGGCTTGAATTTAAGTAAATCAGCTCTTAACGATATTGCTGACGAACTTAAAGTTTTGAGAGGAGAAACAGAACTTGCATGGCCGGTTTCGCCAAGTCTTGGCATTAGCGCCTTCTATCACGATACTTCGTATAAAGCAGCAATGGGAGTCGGCCACCAAGCAATTGATATCCGTGCATTACAAGGATCAAAAGTCCGCGCTGCTGCCGATGGAGTTGTTTCAAAAGCAGCAGATAATGGATTTGGCTATAGCTATATATTAATAACTCACCCAGATAAATTCGTGACTTTGTACGGCCATATTTCTGAAATTAACGTAAAAGAAGGCCAAATCGTGCGACAAGGAGAAGTTATTGGCCTATCAGGCGGAATGCCAGGCACAAAAGGCGCAGGATGGATGACGACCGGTCCTCACCTTCATTTAGAGGTGTTTAGAAACTTCCAACACATTAATCCTCTTCTCTACTTGCCTCTCGAATTCTTGCCGAAAGAAACACTTGAATCAAAGTATGTAAAAGAGTTGCTTTAAAGAACCTACGACGCAACCGGTTATAATCCGATATCAACTGCACAACCAGTGCCCAATTTTACCTCTGGGAAAAATTCAGGCCTGTATTGAGGAACCGTTTCATTGCCATTTTTAGCTCCAATAACAATATTCAATGAGCAATGAAATGAATCAGACAAACGAAGTCCTCCCTCGAGCATTAACTCTGCCGCAGGCCCGACATTCATAAACGAATCTAAATTCACCTGTTGTCCGTCAGAATTTGTAAAAATATTCTTTTCACCAAGAACATAATCCACAGCAGCACCTGCACCCAAGTCAATTTTAAAGAACATTTTATCAATATCAGAATGAAAACCGAATTGCATTAACGCATCTGCAGCAAGTGAATCTACCGTGTCTCTATTTGGTGAAAGATAATCTAATGCATTATTAACATCGATCTTTTTCCAACCAGCATCAACTTTAGCACCAAGACAAAGTTGGACGCTTTTATTTTCAGATTTTTCAAATGTGTATAATACGCCAAGGCAATTTGCCCCAACAACCGCCTGTGCATAAGGATTTGCATCCGGGAAAGAAATACCTCCGTGTAATCCTACTGACAACGAAGCTGGCGACGACTTAGGCTCAACTGCATCTACGTCAACCTCTTTAACAAAAACATCTTTCGCTACGTCGGCTTTTACCGGTACCTGGGTTTTAGGTTCAACAGCTTTCGCCTCTTCCATTTTTAAATAAGCTGCACTGTCTTTATATGACGAATACACTTTTGCGTAATCAATAAATAAAGTTGCAGAATTTTCTTCAAAAGAAACCACAAAGGGCGATGTGCTCAACGAACTTTTCTCGGGAAAAACCGTCAACGAAACCCCTGCAGGTGAAACTACAGCTCCTCCCACGCAACTTTTATCAGATTCCCAGGTAGGAGAAAGATTCTTATCGTTTAGAGGAACAACAATTTTTACTGGTTTTTCTATACATAGTTTTTGATCCAATGCTCTATCGAGTGATACCGTATCGTTAGTATGACTCGCATTTAATGTAATATAGTCTTTACTTCCATCAGCACTTAACACTGAAAAAAATGCCCTTTGAGTATTTTCAACAATTGGCACGGGTGCTTTTGCCTCTTCAGCATAAGATGCAGCTGGAGCGCTTACACTAGCCGACAAGACTGCCGCCGATACGATATTTGAGAGTTTCATAGGTTTGAGCGAGAATTAAAACACATATTTCAATTTAAGTCCAGGGCTATTCCTGTAGTACAATAGCGCCATGCAACGTTATTTTGTACCACAAGAATATATACAAAATAGTCAGATCATTGTTACTGACAACGACATGCTCCATCAGATGGTGCGAGTACTTCGTATGCAACCCGGTAACACCTGCATTTTTCTCGATAATACTTGCCAAGAATATACCGCGAAGCTCGAAACCATAACCAAACAATTGGCCATATTTAAGATAGAAAAAACGACGCCAGCAACAACTGAGCTCGATATCTCAATTACGGTATACCAAGCGCTTCCTAAAAAAATGGAGATTTTCGAATGGGTTTTAGAAAAAGGCACCGAACTCGGCGTCATAAAATTTGTGCCGATGGTAACCGAGTTTTGTAATCGAAGAGAGCTTTTAAAGAGAGACCGTGAAATGCGCATAATTACCGAATCGGCAGAACAGTCTGAACGAGGAGTATGCCCTACTCTTGGAGATGTTATTAGTTTTGAAAAAGGACTCGATGCTGCCGGTAGCGAGGCTCTTTTATTTCATTCACGAGATACGACAGAAACGTTAAAGGATTTTTTGGGCGCGAATAAATCCATGCAAAAATTCTCTTTGTTCATCGGCCCCGAAGGTGGATTCTCAGAGCGAGAAGTTGAGCTGGCAAAATCAAAAAAAATACCCGTTCTCAGCTTGGGAAAATCAATATTAAGAACCGAGACCGCGGCTATTGTGGCGGTGGCAAATATTGCACACTTCCGTTAATTCAAGCTGATAAAAAACCGGTTTTTTATTTGCCCATTCTTCTTTCTCCTCCCACAAAATGTAATAAGTGCTGCAAAATATCATTCTGGGTAATGTCGGGCAAAAACTTCTCTTCAAGAAGAAGATGACAGTCTACATCGAAGGCTCTATTTCCCAAAAAACCTGAAAATCGTGGATCCCCTCCTGTTCGAATTACTGCATCTGCAGGAGTTGAAATCCAAGATTTTTCTTGAACTGCGTTCATAAGTTCGAGTGCCGTCATTCTCTGAAGATCTTCTGGTGAATATGAAGAGATAACACCTTTCATAGCATATCCAGCCTCATGCTTTGCGTCATAGTTAATGCAAATATTCACCATAACTCCTGTATTCTGAGTTGTTTCAGTCTCAAGTCGAGTAAGAATAGTTTGTGTCTCTATCGGCAGCTCCTTTTTATCACCAGCGTGTTTGTACCTTATATTATGGCTATGTGCCACGTTTATTAAACCATCGCATTTAAATTTCAAAAGGCGATAAATATTATTTAGTTCATCAGCGTTCCTGTTACTTAAATTTGAATGAGAAAGAAGAAAAATACTAAGCTCAGTTATTTGCGGAATTGAGGCAATTAACGGGAGTACTACTTTTTCAACTACCTCAGCCCCCGTATCATGACCTCGATAACCTTCTTCTCCTCTTGCCTTTGCCCATCTTCTGTTTCCATCTGCAATAAGGCCCATGTGAAAACCTGCTCTCCCTTCTACATCTAATTTATCTTGTAATGCAGCTTTTACAGAATCAATGCTAATTTGATCCCTAAGGCGAAAAGGAGTTAAGGGAGGAAAATCAGAATTTGCACGCAATTCATTTGTACCAACCGAAGACTTATCAGATAACTTCATATTAATTGGTTGGGGATGAGGGATTCGAACCCCCGAGTGGGGGCTTCAAAGGCCCCTGCCTTACCACTTGGCTAATCCCCAATAAATGCAAAGCGACGGAATTATAAATCAAGTTATCTAGACAAAACAAGCTCGAATCACTATTGTGCCGTTATATGGCAGACACATTCGAACCAACAAGCGGTCCGGTTACAAATAAAGAAGGATTCAAACTCGAAGTTGATCGCGATTTATGCGTTACTCTCGCAGTCTGTTTAGGCGTTGCACCAGACATTTATTCGCTCGACGCAGAAGGGAAAGCGATTATTAAAGATCCCGCACTTACAAATTTAGAGACAATTCTTGAATCGGCAAAAGCATGTCCGGTAAATGCAATCGTGTTGCATCACCCAAATGGCAAACGCATTTGGCCTGATCCTGAAGTGAATTTACAAGGTGAAGCTATATAACGATTTTTCCTCCAATTTTATGGAATTATTCATTTTATTGATAATAGGAGGTTTATATCTGACAACTTTTATATTGCTCGCAAAAAACGCGAAAAAAATGAAATGGTGGACAACAGGAGTTATTTTGATGGTATTTGCATTAATTATGGGAATAATAATTGTCCCTTTTCTTATAATGTTACCTTGTTATCTATCGAGTTCTTCAGACTGTGGTCTTGGTGCAGCCTTTATGATCATGTACAACGGATTCATTGCTCTTATCGTTTTTTTCTCAGGAATTTTTGCACTCTTGTTCCGCAATTATAAAAAACACTACCCTAAAAAGTGATGTTTTTTTATTAACTAAACCTACGTGCGTTTCCCCCTAAATATCTCCATCATTTTTTTGAGTGGTAATGTATTTACCACATTCTCTTTTTGAATCCACCCGCGGCGCGCCCAAGTCACACCGTTCGAAATAAGCGAAAGCCCCTCGGTTGAGTGCGCGTCTGAATCAATAGAGAACAAACATCCGGCCGCAATCGCAGGACGCATATACACATCAATCAAATCCATTCGCGATGGCTGTGCATTAATCTCTATAACAGTTCCAGTTTCGACTGCTTTTTTAAAAACCGCATCGTAGTCAAGTTCATACGGATTACGCACCGAAATATGTCGCCCACTCGGGTGACCAATCACATGCACATACCTATTCTCCATCGCCTTCAAAATCCTCTCGGTATTATCTTGATTAAATCGGCTATGAATCGAGGCAACAACGACATCGAACTCCTTCAAAATTTCATCGGGATAATCAATCGAGCCATCGGCCAAAATATCAACCTCGGTCCCAAATAAAATATTGATTTTGTATTTTTCCTGCAGTACATCGATCTCCTTTTTCTTTTGCAAAAGCCGAGCTGGAGAAAGCCCATTTGCAACTTTTAAACTCGGCGAGTGATCGGTGATCGCAACATACTCATACCCAAGTTTTTGCGCTTGCGCGACCATCGCCTCGAGTGAATGTACTCCGTCTGAGTAATTTGTATGCACATGCAAATCACCTCGAAGGTCAGCAAGTTCGATAAGTTTTGGAATTGTATGATTCGATGCAGCAGCAATTTCACCCGTATCTGTTCGTAACTCTGGTGGAATATACGACAAACCAAGTGCGTTATAACAAGCCTCTTCGGTCTCACTCGCAACAACATCTTCGCCCTTAAACACGCCATATTCCGAGACCTTAAGCCCGAGAGATTTCGCCACATTTCTCACATGAATATTGTGGGATTTTGAGCCGGTAAAATATTGCAGTGCGCTGCCAAACTGATGTTCTTCAACTAAGCGAAAATCTATTTGAAGTCCATCTTTTGTTATTAACGAAGACTTCGTGTCACCTTGCCCGAGAATTTTTTGAGTAAAAGGCATATCAACAAAAAACTGCATAATTCGACGAGCAACAGCGATATCAGAAATATTTTTCCCCGTCGCTAAAATATCAACATCACCGACCGTCTCTTCTCCACGCCTATATGAACCAGCTACAACCGCGCGTTCAATATCGGGGTGAGCACGCAAAATTCCGAGTAACCCTTCAACAAAAGGAACCACGTCGCCGCGTAAACGACGCCCGGTATTTTGAAGTCGAATAGAAAGCCCTTCCTTAATATTTTGCGCACTCTTTGCTCCAAACCGTGGCAGTGAGGCAACTTTGTCTTCTTCAAGTACTTTTTTTAAATCCTCAATCGTTTCAATACTCAAATGATCGTGCAGCATACGAACCTTCTTTGGACCAAGCGTTGGTATACTCACCAACTCAAAAAAATCTTTTGGAACAGTTCGTTCCAAGAGTTTAAATTCAGTCATCGTCTCATGTTCTATATACTCAGTGATTTTGCTCGCGATTCCCTGCCCTATCCCCGGAATAGTCATAATTCTGTCCTCTTTCACTAATTTTTCGAGAGGCTCACTTATCTCTAAAAGTACTGCAGCAGCATTCTTGAAAGCCCGTATCTTAAAGCCATCGCCAGGGTTTGCATGGTACTCCAACATGAGCGCAATTTTTTCGAACATTAACGATATTTCTTGATTAAGCATAGGTAGGTTGCCAAAAGTATACTATACTAGTGCTCTATGTTAGTACGACTTAATAAATATCTGGCAAATCAAGGCATTGCGGCACGACGAAAATGCGATGAATATATTGAAGGAGGCCTCGTAAAAGTGAATGGCGTTGTTGTTACTACACTCGGTACTAAAATAGAATCAACAACCGATAAAGTAGAAATTGAAAATTCAGTTATTTTAGACAAACCAAAACCAGTGTATTACCTTCTCAATAAACCACTTGGGTATGTGTGTAGTGTTACGGGGCCTGAAAGTCCTAAAGTCGTAGAACTTTTCGAGCATATTCCTGAGCGAGTGTTCCCGGTCGGAAGACTCGATAAACTCACGACAGGCATGCTCATCATGACGAACGATGGAAACTTTTCATTTAGAATGACACATCCAAAGTTTGAGAAAGAAAAAGAGTACGTGGTCAAAGTTCGCGAAAAAGTTACTAAGGCAGTTGAATCGATGCTTCGAAAACCTTTTTACATTATGGGAAAACTGACTCAAGAAGCAGTTATTCATGTTCAAGGGCCTCACCTTTTTCACGTCATTTTGAAAGAAGGCCGAAACCGACAAATTCGCCGTATGTGTCAGAGAGCAGGGCTCACCATTGAAAAACTCAAACGAGTTAGAATAGGAAAAGTAATGCTCGGAACATTAAAAACAGGAGAATTTAGAAAACTTGATAAAGATGAATTGGAGCTACTAACACAGGTATAAGCACGTTTTTTTAAGGTTCCCTAGTTACTATCTTTCTTCAATAAAGCCAAGAAAGCCTCTTGAGGTAAATCTACTTTACCCATTTTCTTCATACGTTTTTTACCAGCTTTCTGCTTTTTCAAAAGCTTATCTTTACGTGAACGATCGCCTCCGTATAAATAACCCGTGACATCTTTTCTAAAAGCACCGATCGTTTCACGCGCAATAATTTTTGCGCCAATTGCAGCCTGAATCGCAATTTCAAACTGCGCACGCGGAATAATTTCTTTCAGTTTTTTAGTAAGCTGCATGCCAATATGATACGCCTGTGAACGATGAGTAATTGCACCAAGCGCATCTACCTTATCGCCAGCAATAAGAATATCGATTTTAACTAAATCCTCCGCACGATAATCTAAATATTCATAATTCATTGAACCATAACCAGAAGTAACACTTTTGAGCATATCGTAAAAGTCAGTCACAATCTGACTGAGAGGAATTTCGAACGTCAAAATTGCACGAATCTCTTCGAGGTATTCGATGTTCTTTTGAAAACCGCGATGCTCTTCGCAAAGCTTCATAATGGCACCAATGTACTCACGAGGAGTAATGACCTCAATCTTCATCCATGGCTCGAGAATTTCATCTATCACTCCAGGATCAGGCATGTCGCATGGATTTGAAATCGCCAAAACCTCGCCATTTGTTTTTTTAATATGATACGAAACGCTCGGTGACGTAACTATAAGTGCCAAATTATATTCACGTTCTAACCGCTCCTGAACGATTTCCATATGAAGCAAGCCCAAAAATCCACATCGAAAGCCATGACCAAGTGCAGTAGACGTTTCAACTTCATACATGAGCGCCGAGTCATTCAACGATAACTTCATGAGCGCGTCTTTCAAAAGACCGTAGTCATCACCATCA
>CAYHBN010000031.1:0-16016 GCA_964354865.1 uncultured Candidatus Peribacteria bacterium | reverse complement strand
GACATCGGGAGCTTATCAATTATTTCACTGTTTAGAATTACCTTATTGTTGAACTCAATCCCCTCACTCAGAAGTGAAATGGTGCAGCTGCTGAGTGACGACATGGCCGATACCACAACTGAACATGGCGGAGCACTTATTTGGAAAAACGGAGCAATACATGTGAAGGTAGAAGAACCCGATGAAAAAGAAAATGACGAAACGTATAAGACACCAGACATTGCTCGCAAAAATAGGTGGAACGGCTCATCATTAATAACGTTTCATAATCACTCCTTAAATGATGGAGTGAGCTATAAATATCCAGGGCCAAGTGGGTACGGTGGCGACTTAGGAGAAGCAGGTGCAACTATAAGGAATGAAATTGTTTTTACCAATCTTGAGGGCAAAAATGCCTATAATATCCACTTTTATGGGTCTCGATTCAGCGTTGATCTGGGAACATTTCCGCTGCGCTAAAAACAGCAGATCGCCCGAATTGTTAAAACTACCGTTTTTTGGTATAATGATTAGATGAAACAAAAATATACAAATGGGATTCTGGTCGTCAGCTTTGTAGCGATAATTGGATTTGGAGCAACCGTGTTAGGAATAATTCCAAAATCATCACTCCCTCGAGTATTACAACCATTCGCGAGCGTACTTGTGAGTGTCGATGAAGACTATGTTGATGAACCATGTACTCTCGAAACATGTGGAGATAACGACATTATCGAAGATCCGAAAAATGATTATGTCGAGGCACCTGACACACCCACTTGTAAAGAAGATACTTGGAGCTGTGGCGAATGGAGCGCTTGTACTTCTAAAGGAGTACAGACTCGAAGCTGCGGAATGTCGAACGATTGCAGTGAGGTAGTAACTCCCTCACCAGCTACTGAACAGGAATGCGTATACCATGCTCCAGAGCCCGTTGTGAAAAAAACTGTTGCGCCGAAAGCGGTAGAAAAACCAGTCGAAGTAGTTCGTCCTGTTGCTGAAGAAATAACTAAAGAACCTGTTTCTGAAAAAACTGTGGCCGAAAGTCCCGTGACTGAAACTCCAGCTAAAGAAATAGCTGATGTTACTGCAGAGCCAGTCATTCCCGCAATCCCTGCGACAGAAAAAGAAGTAAAAGCAATTATTGCAGAAGAGATCGCGCAAATTAATGCGCTCGACGATAAAAAAGTCGAGGTTGCACATTTAAAAGAAGTTCAAAAAGTTGTTGCCGAAACTCCCGCGTTCGTTGAATTGCTCGGTAAAGAAGGAGTAAAAGAAATCGCTGCGGAGATTAAAGAGAGACAAGCGCAAACTCCGATCTATGCGCCGGTACAGTCGAAGGCTGAAATCGAAGTGCAGAAAAAAGAAGATGCGAAGGTGCTTGCAGAAGTTGCTTCGGAACTACAGAAAAAAGGCGCAGATAAAGCCGAAATTCAAGTCGCGGTGAAAGCGGCGAGTAAAAAAATTGGGGCTGTACGTCTCCGTGAACAAATAGGTGCGTATAGCGAAGAGAAACTAGGAATTAAAATTAAAAATAACAAACAGGACTCTGATAAAAGCGGAATCTCCGATGCAGTTAAAGGAATGTTTGGCGCAAAAGACGGCAGCGCAGTCGATAAAATTTTGTTTGGCATAGCAGACGACAACATGCCTACACCAAGTTTTATGCCGACACCGAGCTTTAAACCGGGCGAAGGCGCAGATATGCCGACACCGAGCTTCAAACCTGGTGAAGGCAACGAAATGCCTACTCCCAGCTTCAAACCTGGTGCAAACAATAACATGCCGACTCCTAGTTTTGCGCCTGCTCCTGACTCAAATATGCCAATTGCGATGGGTGAAATTATCAAGAATGGTAGCAAACTTAATAGAAACAAATCAGTATTCCCCTTAAGCGGCCCCGCAGGAGCACACGTTAGAGTTGTTGCAGCAAATCGAGAGGGAAAACGATTTGTAGTTGGAGAGGCTGTTTTTTCAGAAAACAATCGTGCAGTCGTTGTGTCCGAACAACTTTTTGAAAATGGATTTTATGGAATCCGAGCTGAGCTAGCAGATAAACGCATGGGATCAGCTACATCAGAATATGGCGCAGCATCGGTTCTCTCTGCGGGAGAAGATGACTCGGCAACAGCTTCGAAGGTAAAAATCGTAGAATTTGTCGACGATGAACTCATTGAAGAACCAACCATTAAGAACATTCAAAACCTCGACATTGCGGGATTACGTGATATTAAAGTTGCCGTCGATGAAGATGGAAAAATCACTGTTCGTGGAAGCGCCGACATTGAGGCAGCTGTAATAGGAACATTCCAAAGCGCGGTCTTTACCTCTGCTATTTTGGCCGACGTAGATACAGGACTCTTCGAGGTAACCTCTCCTGCAAAACTTGAAAATGGTGATCACGTAGTAACGGTCTACTCAACCAATCCAAATAATGGATCACAGAGCAAACCAGTCCGCGTTGCATTTACCATTATTGGCGCTGACGATGGCACACAAACGGCCGTTGTAACTTCGGCAACAGAAGGTGAAACTGATTCACATACACTCATTATCGTCTCTGGCGGTATCGGCATTGCATTAGTGATCGTTCTCGCCTTGCTTATGCGAAAAAAGAATGGGAATGAACAGGAATGAGAGAGTTGATGTCAGGCTGATATCGGGCGACACACGGTGTCGCCGCAAACGAGGTGAAGAATCTGGCTTTGCCAGTTCTGAGACGAAGTGAGCTTATAAAAAAAGAGCGGCCTTTACACGGGTCGCTCTTTTGGTTTAGTTTTCAACATGACCCTTCCCCCGCCATCACTCTGTTTTATAGTTTTCGATTTAAGATTTGTTATTGACGAAGCCCCCCACAAAGTGATTTTCGCGTGTCTAAAATCAAACTGACGACACCTATTTTGCACCAAATTAAACAGCAACATTAGTGATCATTCTCGGCAAGAAGTTTCGGTGAAGTCGCCTTGAGACATACTAGATATAGGGGTAGCATCCAACTTTGCCACACTACATGTAGTAGTTCGTGGGTCGCAGACCTACTTGCGGGCGCCCGACGAAGTCGGGCAGCGTGGGCCTATTTTATTCCCCCTTTATCAACATTTTCACCCCTCCGGTTATGAACAAAACCACTTCTCCACACCCTGCTGTAAACACACAACGCCGCAGCGGACTAACGATTTCTCGCCGATTTACGACTCCCGGCAAAAATCCTCTCGATGCAATTACCTACGAATATCGCACATCACGAATTAACAATACCGACGGTTCTGTGGTTTTTGAGATGAAAGATGTCGAAGTTCCTGCAAGCTGGTCACAAGTTGCAACCGACATTTTGGCTCAAAAATATTTCCGCAAAAAAGGGGTTCCAACTGAACGCGGGGGAAAAAACGGTTCTGAGTGGTCTGCAAAACAAGTTGTTTCGCGTTTGGCTTCAACATGGCGCTACTGGGGCGATCGCTACAACTATTTTGCGACAAGCGAAGATGCACAGGCATACGAAGACGAAATGAAGCACATGCTCATTAATCAAATGGCGGCTCCAAATAGTCCACAGTGGTTTAACACAGGTTTGGCTTGGGCATACGGAATTACAGGTGAGGCACAGGGTCATTACTACGTCGACGAACAAACAGGAACGCTTATGAAAGGGCAGGATTCGTACACGCGACCTCAACCACATGCATGCGGACGCTGGGACACAAAAGTCGCAACCGAAGAAGGTATGACTAATTTGCGAAACCTCGTTGAACAAAATCGTGTTGGATTAAAAATTTACGATGGCGAACGCTGGGTGAAAATCCTTGCAGCAAAAAACAATGGAGTGCGCTCACTTTATAAAATGAGCCTTAAAAATGGCCAGTACATTGAGTTTACCGACGATCATCAAATTTGGGCGGCAGATAAACGAACGAAAGATGGTGGCGTATTTAAGTGGATTCCGCTCAAAGAATGTCTAGGCAAGAGAGTACAGTTGTCAAAGATTCCTGTGCTCGCAAAATCAGAAGTTGCGGTAAGTGAAAAAGTGAAAGAGGCAACATTGGCTGGTTTTCATATTGGCGATGGCTACCACGGAACCTACGGTAAGAGCACACATTTTGGTGTATGCACAAATAATAGCGATGAATTCAATCACCTTTCCGGTTTATTTACTGACATTTTTGGTGGATTTACAGTTACCAACAAGCCAAATATTGGCGAGGATTACAAAATCATTCGAAGAGATTTTACCTACACCACCATTTTTGCAGAGCGATACGGATTGGGAATTGGTAGCGGTTATGTGCGTATTCACGATGTTATTTTCAACTCTCCACGCGAAGTGAAAGCTGCCTTTTTGAGAGGATTATTTCAAGCTGATGGCTGTGTACGAATTCGCAATAGAGGGAAAACGGCAAGTGGCGATGTATGCCTCACCACTATTTCAACAGGTCTTGCGCACGATGTACAAAATCTCCTTCTCGATCTTGGCATTTACTCACGAGTAACAACTTGCAATGACAAACGTGAAACACGTGCATTGCAGTATCACGTAGAAATCGCCTACGAATCTGAGCGAGTAAAATTCGAACAACTTATTGGATTTATCTCTCAGTCGAAAATTAAAAAACTTCGTGAATTAAATGAGACGATTAAAGGAAAAACAAAGGGCGACGACTCAGAAGAACTCGTTACAGGAATTGAATACATTGGTGACGAAGTCGTCTATGACATTCAAACTGAAAGTGGCAGATTTTTGGCAAATGGCGTAGTGGTACACAACTGCTTCATACAATCTATTAAAGATGACCTCGTCAACGAAGGCGGCATCTTCGATCTTATGACTCGCGAGGCTCGCTTGTTTAAATTCGGATCAGGAACCGGAACAAACTTTTCTTCAATTCGCGGCAAGAGCGAAAACCTTTCTGGCGGCGGACGTTCGTCAGGATTGATGAGCTTTTTATGCACGATCGACCGCGCAGCGGGCGCAATTAAATCGGGCGGAACCACACGACGCGCCGCAAAAATGGTCTGTCTCGATATTGATCATCCTGAAGTCGAAGACTTCATTAACTGGAAAACAATCGAAGAGCAAAAAGTTGCAGCGCTACATTCTGGCTCATACATTTGCAACCAGCACCTTAAAAAAATCTTCGAATCAGCACGAGCTGACGGCATTGACCCCGAGGTAAATAAAGGGCTTAAGAAACTTATAAAAGAGGCAAACGACATGTTTGTTCCGCTCAACTATATCAAGCGCGTACTTATGTTGGCCGAGCAAAAAGAGTCTTTTGAAAATTTCACCTTCCCTACCTACGACACCGATTTTCGCTCAGAAGCATACCTAACCGTTGCCGGCCAAAACTCCAACAACTCAATTCGAATCACCAACGACTTTTTGAACTCAGTGGCAAACGACAGCGAGTTCTGTCTCATTAACCGAACTGATGGAAAAGTGGCGAAAAAAGTTTCTGCGAAAAAATTATGGGCAGATATTACCTATGCCGCATGGGCATGTGCCGACCCGGGATTGCAATACGACACGACGATCAACGAATGGCATACCTGCCCAACCGATGGCCGTATCAACGCAAGTAATCCATGCAGCGAATATATGTTTTTAGACGACACCGCATGTAATCTTGCCTCAATCAACCTTCTCAAATTCTACAATGAAGAAGATCGCTCAATCGATATTGAAGGCTACAAACATGCTTCACGACTCTGGACCGTCACCCTCGAAATTTCAGTTTTGATGGCGCAGTTCCCTTCGAAAGAGATTGCACAAAAATCATACGACTATCGAACTCTCGGCTTAGGATACGCAAATCTCGAGACCGTCTTTATGCGCATGGGAATCCCCTACGACTCTGAAGAAGGCTATGCAATCGCCGGCGCTCTGACCGCAATTATGTGTGGTGAGTCATACGCGACTTCGGCAGAAATGGCAGAAAAACTCGGAACATTTAAAGCATATGAACGCAATAAAGATTCAATGCTCCGCGTTATTCGAAATCACCGACGAGCTGCATACAATGCTGCAAAACATGAATACGAAGGGCTTTCAGTCACTCCTCATGGAATTAAAACTCAGTACTGCCCAACCGATCTTTTAGAGTCTGCACGCGAATCTTGGGATCGCGCGTTAGCTCTTGGCGAAAAACATGGCTACCGCAATGCACAAGTCACCGTTATTGCACCTACCGGAACAATCGGACTCCTTATGGACTGCGACACCACCGGTATCGAACCAGACTTCGCACTCGTTAAATTTAAAAAACTCGTTGGCGGTGGATATTTCAAAATTGTAAATCAATCGGTACCTCACGCACTCAAAGCACTCGGATTAAATGAACACGAAGTTATCGACGTAGTGAATTATGTAAAAGGACACGCGACACTTAAAGGCTGCCCGGTAATTAACACCGAGGCGCTCAAAGAACATGGCTTTACCGACAAAGAATTAACGGCAATCGAAATGCAACTTGTGTCGATCTTCGAACTGAAATTTGCCTTTAATAAATTCACTCTCGGCGAAGAATTCTGCGCAAATGTATTGGGAATGTCACCGGCACAAATTAATGACAACTCGTTTAATATGCTCGCGTATCTTGGCTACAGCACTGAACAAATCGAGATAGCAAATGAATTTGTCTGTGGAACGATGACCATCGAAGGAGCACCGCATCTCGACGAAAAACACTATCCAATTTTTGACTGTGCAAACCGCTGCGGAAGAAAAGGCGTTCGCTATATTCCATGGCTCGCACACTTACGTATGATGGCGGCGGCTCAACCATTCATCACGGGCGCGATTTCGAAGACAATCAACATGCCAGAAGAATCAACAATCGACGACGTAGCTCGCGCATATAAAATCAGCTGGGAGTACATGATTAAAGCAGTTGCCCTCTATCGTGATGGATCAAAATTAAGCCAACCACTCAACAGCTCAAGTGGCGATACAAACTACGGAGCACTCTTTAACTTTGATGACGTAGAAGATTCAGACGAGACGGTTGCACCGCAACAAGTCGACACCGCAATTCAACAAGAGATGGCTCGCCCACTCCGCCGAAAACTCGCACAAGAACGTCTTTCAATCACACATAAATTTAGTGTCGCAAATCACGAAGGATACCTGACTATTGGCTTGTATGAAGACGGAACCCCGGGTGAAATCTTCATTAAAATGAGCAAAGAAGGTTCAACACTTTCGGGAATTATGGACGCGCTCGCACTGTCAATTTCACTCTGTTTGCAATATGGCGTACCGCTCGAAGTGATCGTCGGCAAATTCACTCACGCACGTTTTGAGCCATCGGGAATGACGGCAAATCGCAACATTCCACTCGTGAAATCGATCATCGATTACATTGGCCGATACTTCGCACTCAAATTCTTGCCAAAAGAAACCGCGAAAAAATATCACAATGAAGAGTTAATCGACCGCGCGTATGCCGAGGCAAATCCCGCACACTTCGCACAGTTACCCGTTGAAGGCATCGGCGTTTCTGGCACCGCACCGGTTTTAGGAGGATTCGGAACAACTGAACTACGAGGAAATGGGAATGGCCAAAATAGCACTTCAACGAATGGCGCGGCGGCACCACGTACTCATGCGCCAGTACGCTCAACAAATGGCTCAACGGCAAAAGCTTCTGCAGTTTCAGTAGGCGCAATTGCCACCGCAATGGTCGGAAATTTGACAGCACGAACAAACTCAACTTCAACAACGCCGATCTCAGGGGCGGGTGGCAGCGTCTTCAGCGTAATGGACCGAGAAGCGCTCGCAAAAGAGCAGACCAACATGGCACTCAAACTCAACAACGACGACGCACCGGCCTGCGGTACCTGCGGCATGGTAATGGTCAGAAACGGCGCCTGCTACAAGTGCAACGGCTGTGGCGAGACGAGTGGATGCTCGTAGACAATGAAAATTATTATTCAATTATTTAGTAATGCACGATCGCGCACTCTTACAAACCCTCGAAGAATCACTATGGCGAGAGGAAACTCGATTCGATAACGCCTACATGAATCGAATCCTCTCACCTGACTTCTTTGAATTTGGGCGCACAGGACGAACGTATAAACGCGCCGACACACTGGGACACAAAGCCGAGCCGATCAATGCGACATTCCCGCTGAAAAATTTTACCGTACACGAAGTATCACCCTCTGTTGCGCTCGTCACATACGTTAGTGAAGTCACATACGATGGCGAAAAAGAAGTTGGAAATCGGAGTTCGCTATGGATTAAGTTAGGCGATACCTACCAACTAAAATTTCATCAAGGCACGGCGGTGAATGACTCAAAATAGTTGTTCGGCAAAAAAACGTGAGGCAAAAATATACCGTGAAATAGAATTCAGATACACACAACTACGAGTATATTCTCACAATTTGGCGCGTAATAAAATCGCGCACGCGGTCGATCTAAAGGTGAACCTAAAAAGAATGATAAGCAGACAGCAACATATGGTATAATAGCAATCCCTTATGGGCTCACCAGAAGTACAACAAGAAGGCTCGGCCGAAGACGCTGAAAAAAGTGATGGCGCGAAGGTAGATTGGATGCGGAAAAAACTTGCCAATAAAGTTAAAATGGCACTTATGAGTTCTGACGAGAATGCCCGATTTAACGAGCATGATGCAACAGAATACCTCAAGTGGGTACAAAGCGAGACCGATGTCACCCGCCTTCAACAGGCCGATACCAACTTTGGTAAGACCGTTGATTATGTAAAAAAAATAAACACCGACTACGAAGTCGATATGGAGAAAGCCGCAGAAGAAGGACTTTTTGCAGAAAAAAGTATTCCGCTATACATGAAATGGTGGCGCAAATTGACCGACCAGCAACGTATCAATCACTTAAAAAATAAAGACACCGACCTGCATAATCCTCGCCGAAAAGAGCTACGCGACATAATGGATCCGGATATGAGTCCCCCACCGGTTGCTGATCAAAAAACGCAAACACGTTTGCCACAGGCAATTCGAAAACAGTATTGGAAAGAATTTTTGAAGGGCGATTTACAGGAGAGAGAGGCACTCGTTGCTAAGTTAGTGAAGAGCCACATTGAGCTCAAAAACGCCTTCTTGGAGCTACCCACCGACGTGCAGAAAAAATACATGGATGAGTTTGCAAATGCCGACCTCAATAAACGCAAAGAACTCCTCAGAAAAATTCAGAAAGAGACGGGCCAAAAAGTGCTCGACCGAAAAGAAAAACCTGAGAACGAAAGTGCGCGACTCGACAAATCGTACAAGAACAAGATCGACGCAATGACGAATACTAAGCCAATTCCAAGGCTTTCAAAGGGCACCGGAAAGACCTATGCAATTTGGTTTAAAGGACTTTCACTCGAAGAGAAAAAGACGATGCTGCACCACTCAGAGCTCGATTCAAGAATTGACCCCGCTACCGGTAAAAATCTACGCGTGGTGGTTTGTAAACGTTTTGAAAAACTGCCCGCCGACGTTCAGGCAAAACACCGAGAGACCTTTATTGAAGCCGACGTTGACCGACGTTTGCAAATTCTAGAAGGATTGGAAAATCCAGAAAAGGCGGCACAAAGCGAGGGTGAAAGCGTCGAGTACACGCCCGACCAAATTAAAGCGGCCATTGAAGAAGCGAAACGCGAACCATCGGTACAAGAAAGCTTGCTCGTGACAAATCTCGTTGACTTGAAATTTGAACAACACAAACGTGCGCGCCAACACCTGGGCATTAGCGCGACGGCAAAATCTGAGTTAGTCATACAAAAAGCCGAAGAAAAAGGAATGAAAAAACATGAGGTGGATTTAGAAACGAAGAAAGCGCTGGCGAAAAATGACAAACGTTCATCTTCACAAAAAACGAATATTTCGGCGTTCTCGGCGGTTGAAAAAATGAGACAGGAGCGAATCAGGATGGCGCAGGAAAGCGAACAAAACCAAAGCCGAGAAGAACCAAGTACAGCGCTCGCTGACGCTCGCGTGGACGAAGAAAATAACCAGAACCAAAACACCGAACAGCGCTCAACACACGAAATTCAATCGAGCACCGGTGACGAGCTAGTTGAAGACCTACAACAAGTAGGCGAGCTCGATGGGCGAGCTAAAGATGAAATAATATCAAGTGTGGGCGAGAGTGCGGGTACAGCTGCGCTTGAAGGCGCAGTGGTAGAAGACATCCACGTAAGAACCCTCGACCTCAACCGCGAGGCGCGAAATTTACAGCGCAAAGGCGCTGCCGAAGAAGAAGGCTGGAATAACCATAACCTTAAAAATGCCAACAGCCGTTTTTGGAACGAAGTGGGAGACAAAGAGTTAAGTGCAAAAGAGTTTGAGGAACAGGTACTCAACCATCGCCGCGCAGAGACAAGCGCAAAACTCATGCCGCATATTTTGAGAAATCTGCCTGGTGCGAGTACAAAAGTGCTCGAAGCAGCACTCAAAGAGCCCGACGCGCTCCACGTTGATTTCAGAAAGGCCGTAGCGTAGTCTATCGCCATGACTCCCACACAAAACTTATTGCTCGTTATTGAATTCGTTATTTTAATGGTGATTTTTGTACCAACAATGGTTGCGTTTTTAGGCGGCGCGCCGTGGGTTCCAACACCAACAATTCGCGTTAAAAAAATGCTCGAACTTGCAAAATTAAAGAAAGGCGACAAAGTATATGACATTGGCTGTGGTGATGGCCGCATGGTTATTTTGGCTAACAAGCTCTATAAAGCAGATGCCGTCGGAATAGAGCTCGCACCAATTATGTACTGGGTTGCGTTATTGCGAAATCGTCTCACGGGCGGAAAAGCAAAATTTATTTTGGGTGATTTGCGCAATCAGAATTTAAGCGACGCGAATGTGATTATGTTTTATCTTTTGCCAGGAATTTTGAAAAAAATGGCGCCGAAATTTATAAAGGAATTAAAACCAGGTACACGCCTTATCTCATACGCATTTTCAATCGAAGGCTGGGAACCAACCTACATCGAACCAAAAAATCCCGAGAAAAACTTAGCAAGGATTTTGATATATACTGTGGGGATTTCGGAACATGGGAAAAAGGCATAGAGTTGATCTGAACGACAAAAAAAGACGCCGTTACACATCGACGTCTTTTTTAAAATGAGCGAAATAAAACTATACTAGCGCGCAAGACTCGTCGCATGAAATGTTACGTCAGTACCTTGGTAAACCTCATTTGACCAAAGAATATCATCTTCTAATTCGTTAAAAACAATTCCACCTCTCACGGGGGTGAAACTGAAAATCACATCGGTTGATGCGCCAGGACGGAGTGAAAAATTACGATCACTTACCAACCGGAAAGATGCACTACGCGGATTACCAACTGAAAAGCTTAAGCGCGCATCTGAAGTATTTCTCACGGTGAACCAAGCTCGAGAAGATGCCCCAACGAAGGTTCTTAAGAACTGAACATCTCTTGTTACGGTATATGATGGTATTCCGCTACCACTAAGATGAATACCCCTTCCGAATCCCGCTCCTTCCAATGAAGGATAAAAGTTATGATCACGAAGTTCAAAAGGACGAAAACTGAATTGTATAAAATGTGTTTGTCGTGCAGGAACATCGAAATCATGTGTTCCTCCAACAACAATAAACGCAGGGGTTGGCGTATTAATATTCTCAAATCCTCTCCACCTAAAGTGGATCGTATTTCCAGTATTATTTTGAATAGTAACTCCTCGTGAAGCCCACGTTCCAATATGTGTTGGCCCAAAATCTACCGAAGCAGTAGAAACAGAATATGCGGCAACTCCCTCACCTGATAGTATCAAAGTTGTATTTTTTCCATCAGCAGATAGAACAACCGACTCTGTAAGTCTTAATGTGGCATTTTCAACGGGAGTAAATTCAAAAGTAAGTTGGCGTGAACTATTTGCAGGAATAACAAAAGGAGATCTATCTACAACAGTAAATACCGGAAGCTGAGGCAATCGCTGCCATGAAAAGTTCATTGGGTGAAGTGAATTGTTTGTCACGGTGACATGTGAACGAGAAGTTGCACCAAGAACTGTAGGAAGAAATTGTACATTTGTTGTATCTACAGAGTAGCTCTGCTGACGAATTAGTTGAGGATTAAAGCTTCCCTTAAAAGTTCCACCGTCTGAGCCAAAAATATACGTAGCCACAAGCATAACAGCCATAAAACCCAAAACTCCATTGAGAAGAATATTTCTTTTCATATTTATTTCATTAATTATTATTTGATATATTATAACACAAACCACCTCTTTCGTAAATACCCCAGCCAGACGTTTTAAATAAATAATTTTGGCGTTCCTTAGTGCAGTCCCCTCTCAATCTCCGCTCCTTTGTGCACAATCCACACCATAATATCGAACAAAATCTCGGTGGGATAGGCGGCAAAAAATCCGACAAATAGACTGACAAAACTGCCCAGCATAAGCCATGGAACGAGCGGCACCACAATCAAGTTAATCGGAATCGCGAGGTACGAAAATGTTTGAAAATACAAAAGTGTCACAGGAGTGGTGGCGAGTGTGGCGGCAATGGTCGTGCCCAGATTTTCGCGCAGTCCCATGAACTCGGGCACACGAGTCAATCGGTTTGTTATCGGCGTCGCCAACCAAATCAACCCTGCCGTTGCGGCAACTGAAAGTTGAAAACCAATATCGTACACCGCCCCAAACGGATCGTAGGCAATCATAGAAAGTCCCGTTAAAAAAAACAACCTTTTTACATACTGCGGACGCCCGATTAACCATGCAACTAAACGCAAACTCGCCATAATTGTCGCACGTACCACAGCGCCGGTAGGCCCCACGAGAATCGTAAAAAACAAAATAAATACAATTGCAATTATCGAAGCCTTTCGGCGACAAAACATAAAAAGAACCTGTGTTACCGCGTTAATAATAATAACCATATTTGCGCCAGAGACAGCCACAATATGCATGAGCCCATCTGACTTAAAATCAGCCAAAACATCTTTGGGAATATCGCTTCGCGTGCCAATTAAAATACCGCCCGCCAAACTCGCCGCCGGCTCAGAAAATAAACTGCGCATTCGCATCGTGAGAAAATTTTTCAACAAAAACGCCGCACTCACCACCGCATTCCCATTCCCCTGCGAAACTACGATGATCGATGGTTTAACAAGTTGCCCCCGACTGCGCGGGTCTCCATACTCACTTATAGAAACTGTTCCCGGTACACGAACCTCGTCACCATACGAAACAACCGTTCCACCAATTGACGGTGAAACAACCGTCCACTGAACAGGTACTTCGCCCTCCGTGTCCGCCTTAACCTTTTTTCCCACCGTTCCCGCGATACTAAAAAATTGTTTGCCAGCCTTCACATACACCTCGCTCGTGACCACTCCCGAAACAGAAACCGAGCTCCCCGCATTTTGCAAAAGCGCGCGCGCCAATGCCTGGCTCGAAACATACTGCACGATGATACGCACAAGAATACAAAAAAGGAGCACAATCAGAAGAAAATTTCTCTTCATGTGCTCCTCTATACGCTACTTGTATGAACTAACTCTGAAATATTTCTGAAATAATTCGTACAGCTCACAAACTCGAGTACCATTTTAAATAAGTGATTTAGATATTGATATACAAGAAGGTGGTTCGGAGTATTTTGCGACCATAGCCTACGTTGTTGTGAGGTCTAGCATGTACGACCTCACAACGGGCGCGGGATTGCCCCCGCAGTGGCGGGGCCATCTTCGCTGTCGCTACGACATGATCCCTCGCCCCAGTAGGCTAGACTGGTCGCAAAATACATCCGTTACCACCTTCTCTTTTTTTCATAAAATCACTTATTAAAAACAACTGCTCAAGAACAGTGAAACGAATGGGCAGACGATGGCACGTGATTGGAACAGTATAAGGAAGAAGAGACCCGACCCATTTCGGGTCGGGTCGTCCCCTCGACACATGTGGAGAGGGGGCTTCGCTCCTTGTTCCAATCACGTACCTCGTGCCCATTCGTTTCACTCAAGTTTGTGAGCAGTTACCTTATTTTTTAGGAGTTTCAGGCGCTTTTGGAGTGGCTACAGGAGTAGCTGAAGCAGCGTCGCTCGGTGTGGTCAACGATGCCTCTGGTGTGGCAGCCGACAAAGCCCCAATCAATGGCAAGAAGTCGAGTGCGTTAAATGGCTTTGTTCCTTCAGGAACAGTTACCTCAACTTTATCGCCAAAATTCCAACCACTGTAATCGATATCGAAGACACTTGCCGTACCGTCGGCAGGTTGAACTGACAAAGTCCCCTTAATACGTTGTGCAATATCGGTATCACCAACTGAAACTGCTCCACTGAACTCTACATCTTTCAGGCTGTCTGTAATTGCAGACTCTTCTTCGGGTGAAAGTACGTTCCCCTCTGACGTTGCAACCGCTAAGATAAGCTCTTTAATGGCATCTTTGTTAATTTCTACACGATATTTAACGGCATCTGATCCTTCAATTGAATCAACGCCATCTTCGGTTGCATTCTGAAAAAATACGAGAGTTTTAAGTTTTTCTTGAATACCTTGTTGTTGTTTATTAATTTCGCCTAAAGGAGTTTCATTGAGCGGAATTTCCCACCACTGAGAAGCCAATTGTGTGAGTTGAGCCTTTACCGCCTCGTTCTGATCGCCCGGAATAGAGAGGTCATTTAACTTAACGTAGAGCTTTTTCTCTAATCCTCTAAACTGAACTTCGACTGAACCTTTTTTACCATCAACCGTCGCCTCACCTTTAAGAGTCATATCGAAAGTTGGATTTTCTTTGTCTGAAGTGTCTGCAAATCCGCTTAAATCCATATTAAAAACAAGAGAACTGACCGCCTCACCTGCAGGAGCAGAAAGAGTACCTTTAATAGAGGTTCGAGACATGCTTTGTGTCTGTGCTGCAAACTTTTTAATGCCTTCATTTACCGCTGCCTGTGGATCTTTCTTAAAGAGAGAACAGCCTGAAAATACAAAAAGTGAAAGGATTAGGAGTGCGAGAAATTTACGCATACGATGTGTTGAAAAATATAAAGGAGTAGTGCAGCGCCAACTATACGCCCACGAGATGGTGCAGACAAATAAACGGATAGAGACAAATATTGACCAAAATGATCTTTTGAGGTATAATTCAATACAAGAAACATACAAAAATACCTATGACTAAACCTCTCGAGCCACAATCCACCGCACTTGACCAAGAAGGAGTACTTAAAGATGCACTCGAAAATATTTTTCCCGATAAATCCGATGATATTAGTGTTAATTACTTTTCTAATGCAGCAATAATCAGAAGACTTGCTCAAGAGATTGCTCAAGAAAAAGATCCTTCAAGAATAAGGAAACTAAAAAGAACCTTAACCACAAATATAATTGAAGGATTTGTATATCACTGGACAGAAGTTTTTTTCATAAATGATCAATCAACTAATAAAGAAACGCGTATTTCAAATACAAAAAAATATGTAAGAGAAAGAGTGAAAGCTAAAAATCTTGCATTAGATGATGACGAAAGCGAACGCCTAATTAACGAAGGACTCGCAGCAGTAGAAAGAGATGCTCAAGTAACGAATGCGACAGCAGCGGTTGGGCATGCCGCCGATGCTGCGCTTGCGGCAGCCCCTGAACTGCCACCACCTCCTGAAGGCCGGATTCCGGGGAATGAACGTGAAGCTCCTGCACCTGATTGGGGTAATCCTATTGCTGAACCAGAACCTGGCGACGACGCAGAAAGAGTACGACGAGCATTACGTTTAAACCTAGATGAACTGCCGCCAGAAGACGAATCGGGACCAGTAGCAAATAAAGAAAGTGACCCACTTGCACTGCCTGCACGATTAGAAGGAGTTGATCGAGGTCCACAGGCATCAGTGCAGACATCACGAGTTAACGTTCCTCGAAGAAGAGTATCGCGACCAACTACAATAACTCCGTTTCCTGAGCCAGTAGAAGCGCCCGCATTGCCAGAAACTCCATCTGAACCTATACAGAGGGCTACACTTTCCTCTCCACCACCATCATTTTTTCCGCCTGAACCGGAAGCTTCACCCGAAAATGCATTAGTCAATGAAGCGAAAA
>CAYHBN010000030.1:0-16140 GCA_964354865.1 uncultured Candidatus Peribacteria bacterium | reverse complement strand
GATGCTCCAACAGTGGGGTTGCCTGCAGCCGTTTCTTTTATTGTATAGCTCATTTGTTGTCCCGTTGCATATTCATCGCCAAGTGCGGGTGGGGTCCATACGATGCGTTCAGTACCATTGTTTGTATTTTTAATTATCCTACCTGCGACGCCAGCGTCTGGGGCGAAAATTGCTTCTGGTTCGTCAATATTTAGAAGTTCGCGGAATTGTGCGGCTCGTTCTTGTGCAACCGCTTCTCGTTTGGCTTTAACTTCTGTACGATCTGATTCGGAATATTTCATCTGTATAATTATAGCATAATATAGTATTTGTTCAATACTCGGTCGACATGAAAAAATACCTATCAACTTGGCGAATTTCGATCCATAACCTATGGTGTAAGCGATGAAAATCCACCATCTACCCGATACCTTAATTAGCCAGATCGCCGCTGGTGAGGTGATTGAACGTCCGGCGTCGGCTCTCAAAGAACTGCTCGAAAATTCTCTCGATGCGGGGGCGACGGTGTGTGATGTCGAACTTGAGCAGGGAGGATTAAAGACTATTGCGGTGCGCGATAACGGCTGTGGAATGAATTATGATGATGCGCTCATCTCATTCGCGCGGCATGCGACGAGCAAGATTTCGTCGTTCGATGATCTTTCGGCGATCGCCTCTTTTGGCTTTCGAGGAGAGGCGCTTGCGGCTATTGCATCGGTTGCGCACGTGACCATGAAGACGCGTGAACGTGAGTCGAATGAAGGAACAGAAATTGTGTATCAAGGTGGATTATGTGTTGCGAGTGGAGCTGTTGGCTGTGCGCCTGGAACCGAAATTGTCGTGCAGAATTTGTTCTTCAATACTCCTGCACGAAAGAAATTTATGAAGACCGAAACGACCGAATTGCAGCAGTGTATTTTGCTTGTGACGACCACTGCACTTGCGTACCCGAAGTGTGCATTTTCGCTTTCTCACAATGGCCGCGAGCTTATCAATTTGCCCGCAACAGAAGATTATTTGGCGCGCATTGGTTCGATTCTCGGTGCGCAATTCGTACGTGAAAGTGCTCCCGTCGAATTTGTAACTCCTTCAATTAGTATTCAAGGATTTATTGGCAAACCAGGCATGACTCTTTCGACAAAACGTCACCAATATTTGTTTGTGAATGGTCGCGCAGTGACCGATTCGAGTGTCGCTCATGCGGTGATTCAGGCCTACGGAACGAGGCTCCCTGCACGAACCTACCCTATGTTTGTTTTGTTTATCGATATCGATCCGAAAGAGGTCGATGTAAATGTGCACCCTCGAAAACTGAATGTGAAGTTCGCCGAACCAGGGCGAATTTATCGTGATGTGCTGAGTGCGGTGAAGCAGTCGCTAGATTCGCAGTATTTGGATTCGGTCGTGATGAAAAACTCAACCTTCAAAAGTGAATTTACTCAATCAACCCCGGCAGATTTTTCAACTGCTCCCGGTTTTGTTTCAACTCAGGCTGCGCTCGATTTTTCACAGAATATTTTGCAAGCGACTAACGTACAATACATTTCCCCGCAAAGTTTCACCGGTGATACTTTTGACTCAACTTCAGTCGAAATAAACGACCGACAGCATCGCAGTGAGTCTGTCAAAAATCCTCTTCCTCTCGCCCAAATCGACAACTCGTATATTTTGATTAACGACGAAAATGGATTGACGATTGTCGACCAACACGCAGCTCATGAACGAATCATGTACGAAAAATTTAAGGCGCAGTACGAGAAGAAAATGAGCGATGGAAATTTTGAAATCCAAAAATATTTAGTACCACTGACGCTCGAATTATCTCCATACGAACGCGCCGCTTACGAAGACGCCTCGACTTTTTTAGAGTCACTTGGTTTTGAGTTTGCGCAGTGGAGTGGGAATGCTATCACGGTCGAAGCAGCGCCCGCGCAATTTAAAGAACGAGAAATTGTGTCGATTATAAAATCCTTATTCGCCGAAATCTCTGAAGAAAAAAGTTCGAGTACACCATTACCCGAACGTATGCTCAAATCATTAGCCTGCAAAGCCGCGGTAAAATTTGGCATGCCGCTGGCCATTGCTGAACAATCTGCACTCCTCGCCGAGTTGGCTGTAACCCAAAACAACGCAACATGCCCCCACGGTCGCCCCACCAGAATCGAGTTCAGTTTTGAGGAGTTAGAGCGCCGATTTTACCGAAGAAAATAGGTTAGAAGAGATGGAAAAAACAGCCAAAATTTGCTATACTAAAAGCAATATAAAATAAAAATAAATATATGAATGATCTTCTTGTTGCAAGTAACGAAAATTATGAACCTTCCAGGGATGCGATAGCGCCGCCGATTACTCCTTCCGGTCTTCTGTCGCGTGATTTGTATAGTGCCGATCAGGCAGAACTTGCGGCTCTTACCTATAAAGCAATCACCGAAAAAAACATGGTCGCGTTACAAGAAATAGGGAATCAGATGAAAGCGCTTCTTAATTTGCCGATTCCTGAAGGTGCCGTATTTAGTCGATTTGTGAAAAATGAGAATGGCGCTTTAACAGTTAATTATTATACGGAGAAAAATCCTACCGCTACTGACTTGTTAGAACGTGGTCACGAATCGAATTCGATTACTATTTCAATGTAACTTTCACTATGGGTGTAATAGAGGTACCAAAAGGCAACAAAAGCTCACAAGAGCCAACGAGTACTGGGCAAGAAGTACTGGCGCCAATTTCTGATACCGCTGGTGCTGCGCATCCCGATTTGGCTCAGTTAGCGGCAAATAATCTTGTGGCTGGTGGTGGAAAAGGACTTGCTGCTTTCAATAATTCCGTTGCGGATACTAAGACCAATACATATGAAAGTGATGATGTCGGTACACGTTTTTTAGATGGAAAAATGCTCGCGGCGTTACCGGTCTTGGTTGAGCGTGCACGCGTTGCCCAGAAGGCAGAAAACAGTGATGAGCTTCAGTCGATTGGTGAAGCAATGTTTAAACTATTTAGTATCCCTATAGATGAAGGGACTGTTTTTAGAAAATTTGAGAGTAAAGCAGCTGAAGCTGTGTGGTATTTCGATACGCCGTTGCCGATTGTTGAGGGCAGAATACGCACGGGACATATGTCGAAATATGTAAGTATTCCCGTCCCAGTCACCGTTCCAGAGCCTGAGAAACCTGACGATTCTCAGATTGTCGTTGCCCAGAACTAGAGAAAATAACGCTTTGATCGTCCTTTAATGGCTTTTGCGTTGCAGTTTAGCCTTTTTCTGCTATATTTCTCGGGCTGCTTTTATCCTTTGTGATAAAAGTTTGGGATTTGACCCGCGAACGCCGTAAAAAGCGCTCTCCCGTCACCTTATTTATTTCCTTAACCACAGCGCACTATGTCAGAAACCGATTCAAGGTTTTATGAACTCATGGTCATTATCTCTGCAGATTTGACCGAGAAAGAGTTCGAAAAAGAGCTCGATGAAGTACGAGGCATGCTTAAAGAAGCATCTTCAGTCATCGACTACGAAGAATCATGGGGCAAACGCGATCTCGCTTTCAAAATAAAGCGTCAAGGTCGTGGTTTCTACGTGATTTTTGATTTCCATGCCTTACCAGAGGCAATTAAAGAGCTTACGGCTAACATTAAGCTCCATCCGACGGTTCTTCGCCACATTATTGTGTCGTTGCCCGACGATTATGTATCAGCAAGCTATAAAACAGCTATGGTACACCGCCGCAAGCAAGAACAAGATGAGCAAGAAGAGGCTCGTGTTAAACGTCAAGCTGCAACTGTTCAAGACGATGCAGATGCAGAAGCTCGTTCAGCAAAGGCTGCTTCGAAATCATCTAAGCCAGAAAAAAATCTCGACGAAATTGTGTCGAATCCCGATATCAACGTCGGCTAATTTTAACTCTAAAATTTTATGCGTTGTGTAAATAAAGTAATTTTGATCGGTAACTTGACCCGCGACCCAGAGCTACGAAGCACGACCGCAGGCCAATCAATCGTTACCTTCGGACTTGCAACAAACCGCGAGTGGATGACAAAAGATGGTCGCAAAATGACCGCTACTGAATTCCACGAATTGGTTGCATGGGCACGCCTTGGCGAAGTTTGCCAAAACTATCTTCGCAAAGGAAAACTCATTTATGTTGAAGGATATTTGAAAACCCGTTCAAAGGAGTTGCCTGACGGTACTAAAAAATTCCGCACTGAAATCGTTGTTCAAGACATGATTATGCTTGATAAACGATCACACAGTGAAAACGGCGCAGAAGACTCAGCAATGATGGCTGCTTCGCCCGATTCAGATGCCGAAATGAATGGCTCGGCTGGCGTAATGTCAGACGACGTTTTCGAAGGCTAATTTATACTAACTAACCCCTCTCCCCATGACTGCAGGACGATCATCGAAAAAATGTCCGTTCAAAGCTGCAAAGGTGGACTACATCGACTTTAAGAGCCTTCAAATCCTAAAGCAGTTCATCTCTCAGTACGGACGTATTGTTCCCCGCTACTACACCGGAGTAACTCTCCAAAATCAGAAAAAACTTTCTCACGCGATTAAACTTGCAAGAGAAATGGCACTTCTGCCTTATACGAAGTAGTTTGCGATACATTCGAAATAATAAAAAAATCCCCGAGTATGCCCCGCATACAGGGGATTTTTTAGTAAAAAACGTAAATAACTGTGCAGCATTCTGAACTTTTCCTCATAGCGCGTCGAGTTGCGGGATGGTAACAGTTCAAGGAAGAAGAGCCCCGACGATAGTCGGGGCGTCCCCTCGACACATGTGGAGAGGGGGCTTCGCTCCTCTGTTACCATCCCGCAATCTCGGCTTAAGCTATGAGGAAAAGTTCGTATTGAGCATTTATTTTGCTCTTTTGCTTGACGGGTCTCGCGGGTGTTGCGCAGTATCTATACGCGCATTGGTTAGGTAAGCCATTTGTGGTACAATTACGTGATACATTTTTATGAAAACAAAAAAGAAAAAAACAAATAGAAAGCCCGGTGAGGCGACGAAAGAAAACGTTTCACTCGCGTGGGTTGCGCAAGAATATCCGTATCATGAGAAATCATTGTTGTGGTTTATTATTGCGGGAATTATTTTGCTGTCATTGATTGTCTACGGACTTTTGACCGATGGCTGGACCTTCTCAATGGCGCTCATTGTGGCCGCAGGTGCGTACTATGTTTCTCACCGAAATCCTCCCGAGATTGTTCCGATTAGTGTGACTAATAAGGGCATAAAGGTTGGCAAACATACGTTCGCGTATCCTTCGATTAAATGTTTTTGGATTGTGTACGACCCTCCTCATGTTCGACGTTTGTACATTCGTCTGCATGCACGATTAGCGGTGAATATTGCGATTGAACTTGAAGACGTCGATGTAAATGATTTGCGCAAAGAACTTCGCAAACATGTCGCGGAACATACGATCTCTGAAGAGCCCTTTAGCGAGACGCTCATTCGACTGCTTCGGTTATAAGGTTTTCACGCCGCCGCACTTTTCGTTCGAGAATAGAAAATCAAAAAATAAATAATAAATGTCTACACCAGAATTATCATCAGCATTACAAAATACAAATGTGCCAGTACCGGGCCCAGATACAGCCGTGCCTGGAGTAACAGTGCCAGGTGGAATGAATGTTGACCAAGTAAGAGAAACTGATGGTAGAGATCCTCACAACGATGAAGCGCTAGCGCGAGAAATGCTTCAAGGCACTACTCATGGATTAAGCGAAAATCAAACTCCTGAAGAACATAAAAAAAATCTCTTTGAATCTTTTGGAGATATGGTGAAGCGCCTTTGGGGAAAGCCAGAAAGTGATTTGCCTGACAATCAGGTGGTTGCAAATAAAATGTGGGAATATCTCAAAAATAATGAGGGCAACGCTGATAAACGTGCAATGGTAATGCGAAAAATTTCCTCACTTCGTTCTCATTTTATCGAGGCGATTCGAAAACGCTTGAACGATCATATGAAAGTAGTAGATGTTGATCGAAAAAAACTTAACACGCTTATGCGTGAGGTTGAAGAAACTGAAGATAAAGGGTTACAGCGCATGCTTTCAATTATGGGTCAGGCAATGCGAAAACAAGACAACGTCGATGTAATGAACAGCGAAGAATTATTGGGATTTGAACAGTACCTCTCCCTTATGGAGCAGGTAGATCTCGATGAACTCGTCGATATTATTATTGAAGATCAGCCATTCGTGAGCATGCTTGCGTCGATGAGAAATAGGCATGATCAGCGAATTTTTAATGATTCTTTTGCAGAAGAGCAAAACAGGACAAATCCTCTAGAACATTCAAAAAAGAACGACAAATTAATGACGGTATTTTACGACCTTTCTTATACAGATGAACTGCACTCAAGTGTAATTGATCGAGTTGGTTTAGGTCGTGAAGACGTGGTGAATCCGCAAACGGGCGAAGTTCTACCCGATAAAGGGAAAATGATTAATCATCATTACTACGTCGACCTTGCGCAGTTAATCGCGGGTAATGAGCGTGGGAAAAGTGAGCAGAAGCCGCGAAAACACAAAAGCGAGAATCGTACTGCCGTCGAGGCGGCGCTTTGGGTTGAGACGGTTCGTTATATGACTCCTGACCAAAAACAGTACCTCGCGTATTCTATAAAAGATGAATTCAATGATTCAATGGTGAAGGAATTTGTGAAAGCAGGTACGCGCTCGGGAGTATTAAATACGATGGATATTGAGCAAATGGGAAAGGTTCCGGGTCTTTCTTGGCTTGTTGAGCCAGCGATGAAGGCTGAGCTCGATGGAGTAAAGGCATGGCGCGAAGACAATAAGAAAAACATTACGGCGTTTGCACATCAAATGGAAAATCACTACATGCAGAACTCCTTTTTGGAGCGCGGTATTGGTGGATTAGTTGGTATGGGTTTCTCGGTGGTTGGTGCGATCACCATGATGGTAAATATTATTATGCCATTTTCTGATGCGTATAATGATTCCAAGAACGATACGTGGGGAAAGAAAATTAAAGATGGATTAAAACGTGCAGCCACTAACGGAATGTTGTACTTGGGTGTTGGCGAAATGATGCTTGGTCGTCACCTTATTACTCCTTTTACCTATAATGAATTTTACAGCATGACTGCATCTGAACGTGCGGTCATGAGTAACGCGGCAAAAGGCATGGCCTTCGATGCGGCGGTTGTAAATAACACGAAACTTGCGTCTCACATGATTGCAAAATGGGATGAATACTCGGCAATTGCGAAGCTAAACAAAAATAATAGAAATCCAAAACAAGGAAAAGAAAACCGGGGAGAGAATCGATTATATGAAGGAGATATAAAAATGACAGAAGACGAGGCGAAGGGAATTGGATACACTTCTGCGAAGGCCGCCGAAGCCGATATTATGGGTGTTTTTCAGACGGCGACCGGTCTGTACGGCATCGAGTCAAAAGAGAAGTTTCACCTTCGTATGAACGAAGTGGTTGCTCTTTACGCTCCGCCAGACAAAGAATTTGTGCCGAAAGACGGCGAAAGTCCTTTATTAAACGTACTAGATGGTGGTGGAGCAAATCAAGATGCCGCCGCCGATAAAGCAGGTGCGGCGCTGAAACAAAATCCTGAACAAACAAAATAAATGAAATTCCTTATTCAATCACTTTCGATATACACCCATAGACGCTTTGCAAAGTTGTTTGCGTTTGTGGTGATTGGAATTGCGGCGGTTGTTCCTCATATTGCCTATGCCGAAACAGCAGGGGGCGACAGCAGCATTAACTCTATTTTAAATAGCATTAATATTTATGTGAACGTGCTTTTACGCACACTCTCTTCGGTATTTTGGCCCGTGCTATTAATGATCGGCAGCTTGCTCGACACCGGACTCATTTTTGGTGGCCCTATGGAAGAGCGACTCCTTTCTGCGTGGGTTGAAATCCGCAATTTGGTAAATATTATTTTTGTTCTTATTCTCGTTGCTGTAGCCATTTATAATGTGCTCGGTTTAGGTAACGATGGTGGCCCAGTGCCACTGGGATACAAGGCCGTGATGCCAAAATTTGTTATTGCACTGATTCTTGTAAACTTCTCATTTGTGGGAGTAAAAATGGTGCTCGATTTAAGTAACGTTATTACCGGTGCCGTTTTTGCACTGCCATCGAAGACGATTTCGGCTTCTCCTGCAGACGAAATGGAGAAGGCAATTTGTGGTAAACGTGCAAAAGAAGTGCCCGTGTATAACTTGTGGTGTACCTCTAATAAGAAATTTAATGAGACCGCAAAGCAGTATTTTAATCAGCTCGATAGAAATAATATTTCGGTGGTCTACGCAATTCGGTATGGCAAGGCGACTGAGTTGAAATTTATTCGTGAAGGAGTGAAAGATTTAGGGCAACTTGGCTTTAATATTATATTTAATACGATTTTATTTATCGTGTACACCATTGGTTTTGTCGCGCTCTTTTTGGTGCTCGCGACACGTTTGGTAGTCATTTGGCTGGCGCTTGTTATGTCGCCGCTGTTTGCTCTGACCATGGTTCTGCCGAATTTATCACAATTTGGTGGTAGCTCGGGCGATATTAAAGAAAAACTTATCGGCAGCATTGTTGCGCCAATTACGATTGGTCTAACCATGTCGGTGGGATACATAATGCTCGACGCCATGTCGTCGAGTTCTGCAATCGATCCGATGCTTTCTTCGAGTAGTTTGACGGCGATTGACGCAAACGCACTGCCGACAAATATTACGACGCTTCAACAGTTGCTTGTGGCAATTGGTAGCATTGTGGTGGTGTGGAAAGGAGTTGAAGGAGCAGCATCGAAGACCTACGCGAGTGGCATTGTGAGTGGCATTATGAGCCGTACCTTGCAAGTTGGTACCGCAATTGCAAAGTTGCCTTTAATGGCACCAATTATCCCAGTTGGGGCGAAGGGTACAAAGCGTTCTTTAGCTGATGTTGATGCCACTTTGAATGATTTGACCGGACGTGTACGTGGAACCTCATTTGCAAATGGTGCTCCAGACAAAAAAGATGTTGATGATGCGCGAAATGAATTGATTTCTAACGGTATGAATGGATTTACAAAGGTAATGCAAAAATGGCCACAGACGATACGTGATTCGGGTATGTGGAAAGAACTCAAGACTCTTTTAGTGAAGAACGCTACGGGAACGGATAAAACTGAAATTGAAAAACTTCCCGACAGCAATCCACAAGAAGCAGATGTTAGAAGACTCTCAACTATTTTGGCGAATAGTACGAGTCCAGAAATTCTACGTCGACTTCAAGGATTGCCACAGTACAACGCAGATAAAGGGAAAATGGCCGCAAATATTTTCGCCGCTATTCAAACTCAATCTGTATCTGCGGCACCGGTAACCGCTCAAGCTATAATTGAAATGATCAAGACGAATGAAAATGGTGCTCGAAATATGGATGCTCTTTCGGACTTAACTGCACCGCAACAAAAAGAGAATTTTATGACGATGGTCAGGAAGTTAGAGACAGTTCCGGAGTTGAGGGATTCATTTGTGCAAGTAAAAGATGGACAAATTGATAAGGTTGAGTTGGGAGATGCATACAAACCGGGTAATGCCGATGCTCTTATTAATTTGTACAACAAACTTTTAGCTAATAAGGGAGAGCAAAATAAAACTTTTTTCATGGGTTCTGTTCAGCCCGCTATCAATGTCGTTAGGGACAAAAATATATCTCCTCGAGACTTGGAAAAAGTTATTTTGCTTAGTGGTGTGGCCGGCGATAATCTTGCTGCTGTAAAAACAGCTGTCGATAGTGGTGTCGCTCAACAAGCTACTCCCTGAGGGCACATAATCTAAACAAACACTAAAAACAAAAAATGAAGTTCCAAAATAATTATTCACGGTTCATCTACATGGCGGGAGCTCCTCGAGCACCTGGCGGTGGTGGCGAGTCGAGCGAACTCGATACTGACTTGCTTGGCGAGGTGAACTCGCTGCGCGTGAGTGAACAAAATAAACAGTGGCTGCGCCAGTATGTTATGACCGGTGACAGCGCAAAGGCCGACATTGTACGTCGCTTTATTGGGGGCGAAATTCGCACTGAGCGTGAACTTCAAGAGCAGATTTCTATGATCAGTACGCAAGAGACGTCGCTCAGTTCGATAAACCTTATTCAGCGTGATATTAGTAAGCGAATTATGGATACCCTCGAAGATGTCGAGTTGTATCAAGAGCTTGTACCGCATCAGCGAAAACTATTCGATCGATCACTTGGTGCATTGAAGAAGTTAAATAAAAACGACGCGAGTATCGATACGAATTTGAAAACCAGTATTAAAAAGCTGGTAAATCCGCCAAAGCAACAAAACCCTGCAGCCCCAACAGGGGCACAGCTCTTTCTTTTTGCTCCGACGCTCATTTCTCAGGTCGACATAAAAGCGGTGTACGAAAAAGATCCTAATACACAAGAGTATAAAGATGCGTTTGAAAGAGTGACGAGGGCACTGAATGCAGTTTCGACTACCGCCCCCTGGGCTGGTACAAACCGCGAATCAGAGGTAAAAGATATGACCGATAAAATCCTCGAAGAAATTGAACAGAATAAACTAAGTGAATTCAAACTCGATAAACAATTCCGTCGCGTAGTGCGCGAAATTGATCGTGCAGTTTTAAACTCCCTCGATAAAGCAAAAAATATTGTACATGAAGATGCGCTTATTGAAAGTGCCTCAAATGCCTGCGGTGTTTCGCTTGAGCCGGGTACCACAATCAAAATTTTACGTCCTGATCCGAGTGAGTTGATTCCAAATACAACTCCCTGTGACTACACCATTATTGAATCAAAGGTCATGCAGAAAGACATGCGCGACGAAGAGGGTAAAAAGATTGGTAAGCGTTTTGGTACCATTATGGTGACGGTACGAGATGAGAGGGGAGTCGCTCAAGAAATGACGATGGGGCGTTTTAAAAAGTTTCTCGATGCGACCGATGGTTTCGAGGTGGTAAAAGACATTCCCGACCTTGAGCAAAAAACGCTTTTGGCTGAGTATGGCATCGATATTAAGCCCGATATGCAGCTTTCATATGTGCAGAGCCGGCGCGAAAAAGACGGTTCAATTACAAAATCTTCGACGTTCGTAACCATAAAAAAGATCGACAATAACCGTGTTGAATTTTATCAGCCGGTGCAGTACTCGCCAGGATTCGAAGACATCGATTACGCCGAAATGAAAACGAGTTTGAAGCTTGGTGAGTTTTTAAAGTGGTGGAGACGAACCGATGTTGAGCAGTCAATGGATGTCATCACACTTCAACAGCGATTGAAGTCATGGCAAAAACGCGAAAATAAAATGTTCAAAGAAAATAATCCGCCAATAAAGGCGGTAGTTGACGAAGAGCTCGCATACCCCGATGACTCGTACTATACATTTCGAATTAAATCGATTTCTGATTCAAAAATTACTCTCGATACCGGTACTCCCATGACCATTAACGAATTTTACAAATGGGTTGAGCGAAATCACGTTGTGGTGAAAAAGCCAGACCCAATAAACAAAAAACAAGAAGAAGAAGCCCTCAAAAATAAGTATTTTGCTAAAACAGAAAAAGAAGATACTCAAAAGATTTTCCATGAAAAAGAGCATTTGGCCCAGGTATTGAAACAAAATGCAGAAGACTATAAAACCGATCGCGGCAGCGTTTCTATGTGGGGAAAGGTAAAACAAAAGTGGTACTCGACGCAGGTGTTGTCGCTTACCGATGTGGGCAACATGTACAAAGAAATTGCCGAGTTTGTTAAACGCCGTCACGAACGCAAATCGAAGGGACGTTACTCGCAAGTGGGTGAACGTTTGCCGGGTTTGATTGGTGTCGACTTTGAACGTCAGAAAGAAGATGCCGAACACGAAGAAGTAGGTAAATACCAACACGCCATGGAGCACTGGGGTATCGATACGCTTCGTCATGTTTTGCATACGACGAACGATAAAGATGTCTGTAAGGCAACTATCATCGTGCTCGTCGGCAAGGGTGAAATGCGATTTGACGATCCAATATTTTGGGAGACGATTAATCGTATTAGCTTTAAATTTACGAACCGTGGTGGTGAACTGCACATACCGGCGCCGCATCAATATAAGCCCGGCGAAAGTTACGAAGAACCGCTGGCTGAGGCGATCGATATTCTGTGGGCAAAGCGTCAGTACCTCGATTGGAGCAATGAAAATAAGAGCAAATATAACAGCAACGTTTCTACCTTCGAGGCGAAGTTTAAAGAGTTGTCTGCTGATCCGAAGGGTAATGGTGGTCCTGCCGGTGAGTTGAAGCGTTTGTTGAAAGATCATCTTACGACTGATAAATATGTAAATCCTCATTACTACGAATCAATTATTGAAGGTTCAATAAAAAACGGAAAAATGGGTGCAGAAGAAAAAATGTTTTATTTGATTGCGGGGCTTACGGCGATTAATCCAAATAGTCACCCACCTATGCCGCTCCTTAGTTATGAGCGCGTCGGTGAACTGAACTCAAAATATTTGGCGCAGTTTCCGTTGATGGACTTCTTTACTGAAGAGACGGTTGAAGATCCTATTTTAGGTAAAGATAAAGACGGTAAGACTAAAACAAGAAAACAAAAAATGGAGGATTTTCAGGAGTATGTTGATCGTTACTTTAGACGTGAAGTATATGGCTATAAAGAAGATGGTAAAGAGCAAGGATTTAAGCCTGGTCCTGCATTTAGCCGCTTTATGTGGGAAAAAATGCTTCCGACAGACTCTGTGAGAACTCGTATTTCGAAGGGATTACGCAGCGCTGAAAACATGGATCATGATGATGCGCATATGTATATTCCACCCGCTACATACGAAGAAATTAAAAGGTTATGTGGTCCTTCGACCGGTAATAAAGCGTACTTTACGCCAGCGGGTTATGCCAATGGTTACCCCGGTTTTAATCAGTGGATTACTACTCTTGCGAATGTTATTGAAGAAGATACCGATACCTCATCTCGCGAGAAAAAAGTTGATTCACTTCAAAGTGCCGTTAACTCATTCGTGATCTTTGACCTAATCCTTTCAAACAGCATTTATAAAGATGATAAGCAGTATACCCGTCTTGATACGCATCACTATAAAAGAGGGGCGGTCAATGACCCCCAAATTCCTCTGACGTTACATCAGGAACAGCTTCGACATTTGGTACTCGAGATGGGTAAGGCCTATGGCTATGCCGACAAATTTTCGTTCTTGTATTCAACAAAGATAGGTTCGACGAGTGATCCGCAAGAAAAACAGAAACATGAGGAATACAAGGCAAAGGTTGAAGGATTAAAAGATGTAATTACAAATATGATTACCGAAGATAAAGGTAAAAAAGCCCTCGCGGTAATTAGGCGCTTGCAGTCGAATAATAAAGATACTGCGCAAGGTTTGAGAGGAATTGATAGTAGTAAACGACCGTCACTTGAAGCTCTTGAAGGTCAGCGAAAAGAAGCCTTGAAAGCAATTAAAGATCGAATGCATGCGCAAGGGGCGGGCGGACATGGGCACCATTAGGCGTTTGTTGTTGTCGTCCACTGAGAGCCGAAATGTTTCATCGGTGACACTTTTTGTTATGTTCGCCGGTGGCTCGCGAGGTTTTGCTTTTGTATGAGACGTTCGCTTAAACTTGTTGATGCCCGCCAGCCCCCTGCGCGTACCAAGTACACTCTTGAAAGTCTCACCGGTGACGATTTGCAAATGTGTACTTGGTACGAGCAGAAGCGGCCGCGACGGCATGACACTGCTGTGTCAAGTTCCGCGAGGACCACATTTGTAGCCGGGCTGGCGGTGGTTTGTTGTTTTAGTGAGTAATATTGCGCAATACATGTAAAGTTTTCTAGGTATGGTGGTCAGGGCGCCAATATTATTATGAAAAGTGTCATCGGTGACACTTTTTTAGTCGAGTTGTCGCGAACTAGTCGTAAATATCGTATTTTGTCACCGCCCCGGCCACTTTACTTCCGCGACACTCAATTTTGGTTATTTCGGCCTCAAATTATTTGTTTGCTTGATCACGTTTTTCACTTCGACTTGACGGCCTTTTTCATACGAATTGCGAAATCGTTTTCGGGCTGTAAATAGGGGTAAAAAGGGTGTGCTAATTATTGCGGGAAAAATGTGTTAAAATCGCATATTTGAGCCAATATTCGGTTGCTATCTGTAGCTGTTTTTTGAGAAAATTGGGACGTGAAATTCGTACGGATTATTTAATAATTATATTCCTTCACCGCCAAAATTTTTATGCAAACTCCACAGCAACTTCATTATGAATTTCTAAAATTCGGTCGCATTCGTCACTCACTAAAAAACAAAATGTTGGCGATTTTGCCCGATATTTATAAAAGTGGCATTTGGAAAAAGTATGCAGGTTCGATCGTTGAATACTGCGGAAAATATGGCGACATTGCGCGAACCACGGTGATCAAACGGCTTCGACTTGAAGAAAACCTCGTCGACAAGCCTTTTTTAAGAGCCGCGATTGAACATGTTGGGGTACATAAAGTAGCAATGGTCGCAAAACTTGCGACTGCTGAAACTGACAAATCATACGCAGAAAAAGTTTTAGATATGAGCAAACTGGCGGTACAGGGTATGTCGAAAGAGGTGCGGCGTGAAAGAGAAAATAATGAAAAAGAAGGGGCGGCGATCTCTGGACTATTCGATGCGATTGAAAAATCAGATGAGGCAGAGCAAAAACTTAAATGTGCCGCGGTTCCAACTCTCAAAAAAATCGAACTTGATGCCGATGCGAGTTTTCTATTTATGAAGTTAAAGGCGAAATTCGGAAAGCATATGAGTGATTCGAAGTTCATGAAATTAATTTTGGAAAAAACAGATGAGACAAACGAAAGGAGCGTAGTAAGGAAGAAAGTGGCATCGTCTGATGGAAAAATCGTGAAAAATTCTCTTACTAATAGTTTCACCGGTGAAACTATTGCGTTCGAATCGACAATTAAAGAAAAAGAGAAAAAACAGGACAACCCAGTCACTCGCTACGTTCCCGCAAAACAAGAACGCGAGTTGATTGCTCGAACAAATGGCCGCTGTTCATACCCAAACTGCAATTTGCCGTATGACGTAATTCATCATACAGACCGCTTCAGTGAGAGCAAAAGCCATGACTCCATAATACTACTCTGTAAAATTCACCATGAGTTCGCCCATAATAATTTAATCGAAAATGAAAAGCTTGGTGCGTGCGAGTGGAAAATGGCGGTCGTCAAAAGTCCTGCTACCCAAATTTCGCGAGCTGATGTTTTGTACAGAAAATTTAGGCGAAAATCTTTTGTTTGAAGATTGCGCTAAATTTGGCGCTCGTTCACCATGCGCAGGAGGTAGTCGCACATCATTAGTGGACTTCTGAAAAATAGTTGAAATACCGCATCTTCGCCGTCGCGTCTATTCGGAGTAAAAAAAGTCGCCTGTTCCCCTTTACTTATTTATATGCATAAGTAGAATGCATTCGGCTTATTTTTGGTAACACAAACTCTCATGGACGGAAAAATTACCCAAATCATCGGACCGGTTGTAGATTGTCACTTTGCTGGCAGTTTGCCCGAAATTTACACGGCGCTTCACGTTGAATGTGAAGACAAATCAATCCTTACGCTCGAAGTTCAGCAGCACTTGGGTGGAGGTAGCGTTCGTGCGGTTGCCATGGGTCCGACAGAAGGATTACAGCGCCACATGAAAGTGAAAAACACAGGAGCTCCTATCACTGTGCCCGTTGGTCGCGAAACTCTTGGACGTATTTTGAATGCTCTTGGTCAGCCTGTAGATGGACTCGCGAAAAAAGTTGAGACAAAAATGACCTATCCTATTCACCGACCAGCTCCTTCATACGATCGTCAGTCGACCGTTACCGAAGTTTTCGAGACTGGTATTAAAGTTATCGACCTTATTTGTCCTTTCGTTAAGGGAGGAAAAGTTGGTCTGTTCGGAGGTGCGGGTGTGGGAAAGACGGTCGTTATTATGGAATTGATTCGTAATATTGCCGCTGAGCACGGAGGTTTCTCTGTATTCGCGGGAGTAGGAGAGCGAACTCGTGAAGGAAACGATTTGTATCATGAAATGAAAGACTCAGGCGTTTTAGATAAAACATGTATGGTGTTCGGACAAATGAATGAGCCACCGGGCGTTCGAGCTCGTGTTGGTTTAACTGGA
>CAYHBN010000029.1:0-16157 GCA_964354865.1 uncultured Candidatus Peribacteria bacterium | reverse complement strand
AAACCAGCATCGCCTGTTGAACCGCCTAAACCGCCATCGGTTGAAGCATCGCCAGTTGAACCATCTACGCCGCCGTCGTCATACATATTTGCACGTTCGCCACCTCGTAATTCTTGAGGAACTCGGTTACAAGCTGCTGCTGCTAATAAAGCGGCAGTGAGTGCAAAGCCTTTTGGTAAATGTTTTACGACGTCAGCGGGTCTAAACCCGTTTCGTGGCCGTGTTGATAATGAAGGAGAATTTCTCATAATATAAAAAAGTTAATTACAAAAGGATTGTTAACGTGTTATTCCAAGGCCGATACATAATAATGTTTCGCGATCATCAACGAGGTTTGTTTGTCCGTATAGAAGAGCTTCAGCATTAATTTTGCCCGGCTCTCCAAAGAATAGTGATAATGAAGCAGTACCGACACCAGTTGTTGTTGATCTAACTTTCGTATTTCCATTAGTATCGTGACCAAATCCGTGACTTAACCCAAATCCCAAACCTAAACGAACTGTATCACCGCCGATTCCCAATTCAGGACCAGCAGTCAAAAGTGGAGTATGAGTGAGAACATTATCGCCGGTAAATTCACCTTTTTTATGAATTAGAACACCATCACCATTGAATTCATCATCATGGTAAATGCCATCTGTATCTTCAGGTGCCCAAAGGCCAGTTACTCGGCCACCAATGTCAATATATTCTCCTGTCTTGTAAGACCCACGAACAGTTGCTCCGTAACCAGTTGCAAATCCTTGTTTAGGAGTATCGACTAATTCAGTTTGAAGCAAAGGAGTAAGGCTCATGTGAAAGCCAGTAGGCCATTCCATATCGCTATGACGAAGAAGAGGTACAATGGTTGCACCAGCCTTCGAATCACTCACGAACACCAATTGAATTTCTTTATTATCACCATCTTCGTTATCACAAACTAATGTCGCATAGTTTTGGCCGGTAGAATGCATTGTAAACTCTAAATGTTTGACCGGTGATGTTGCCGATTCTCCAGCAGGTACAAATTCTCTATATTCTAAACGAGTCTCATCTACTGCCAATTTATAATCTTTACCAGGAGGACATGCTGCATCAACCATTACTTTACTATCAGCGGCTCCACCAGTAATCGTAGCTTTGCGGTGATCGTCATTAAACTCAACCTCCGCTGGTTTTCCAGAACCAGTAATTGTTGCTCCAAGAACCTTAACGGCTCCTTCATCAGCAATATTAGCATCGGGGGAATATCCTTGTGCATCTGCCTTTGTAGGAGTCAATGCAGCCAAAGATGACGCAAGCACTGTTGCTGCCAAGATTTTCAACGTACCAGAGCGATTCTGTGTAGTTATATTTGATTCGACGCCTGTATGAGTCGCCTCGCGACCGTTGTTTGGTGTGTTAACCATAGAATCTAAAGTGTTAAGTACTTATATAAATACAAAAGGGATTGTTTATATCACAATAAAAAACCATTTGTCAATACCGAAGTTACAAAAACATATAAAAGAGAGCTAAATAAGGAAAGAATCACGAAATTTCTGTGCAAACTCACGATAATCGACAGAGTATCTTTTTATTTCAGAGTGATAATCAGCACTGTCGATAAGTGAATCAAACTCACTTGGTGAGAACGATGGCTCATTAAAATGAGAGAACTGAATTGAGTGAATTTTTTTGAAGTGTGCCCAGAAATTTGACGACTTGGCCATATAATTAATAGATATGAAGGGCACGGAATTTATTAATGAGAGCAATGCGCCGTGATATCTCATCGAGAAAACAAATTTGGCTTTCCTCAATAGCATAGCCAAACCATCAAGATTGTCTCCAATTCTTTGAACACTTAAAATGTTCTTAATGTGATTTTGATCAATAATTTTATTCATCATTCCGCGAGATAATATCGAATCATTCTGAAAGTCAACTAACACAGTTTGAAAGCCATACTTAGCATATAAATGATGCATCAATAGAACAAAATTTGTGATCACGTTTTTCGTAATATTTTTATACTCTCTCAATATGAAATATACTGCTTTTTTATCATGTTTTTCGTGATCGTCAACTGCCAAAAAATTGGCGCCTAAATAGGCTGCCATGTCTGGGCACAGCGACGCATTCAGTGCCCCAAGTTTTTTAGAAATTATCACGCTCTGCTCGTCTCGACAGTATACTTTTTGTGAACTTTTAAATAAAAGCCGAGTAAAAATACTACTCATAAATCCCATAGGGCCACAACTGACACCTAGAACGGTTACTGGCTTGCGCATGAGTATCGATGCCACAAGTCCGTGCATCGCCCAAAAGAACCCCGTTAGCGGACGCTCTTCATCGGTGAAGAGTCCTCCGCCACCCAAAATGAAGTGATCACATTCCTTAATCAAAGAAAGTGGTCTTCGCCACAACCGTGTAAAAATAATACTTTTAAGTAACGACCGCACGCCAATCGGCAGTAAATTACCCTTTCCCATTAACGTAACCTTCGCGTGAGTGTCTTTCGCTTTGAGTAAATTCTCAATGCCACGCGCAATGCATTCATCGCCAACGTTCCCTACTCCATAGTTGCCACATACAAGGTATTTCACCGCAAAATACTACCTGTAATAAGAAATAAAAAAAAGACCCCATCTCGGAGGCCTTTTAAATGTACTCTTTGTATACTCAATACTTAGGCAACAACTTCAACTTCTTTTTCGACTATAGGTGCAGCCACCTCTTTCTCAGCCGTAGGAGCTGCTTCTGGCAAAGACTCTTCGTCAATAGCAGTGTTGTACAGTTTGAATGAACGATTCTTTCGTAGGTAGTACAACTTTGCACGTCGTACCTTCGAAGCACGAACGATCTCAACCTTAGCAACATTAGGAGAGTTTATAGGGAAAATTTTCTCGACGCCGACGCCATCAACAACCTTACGAACAGTAAATGTCTTTGATACGCCAGTTCCAGAACTGATTTTAATAATTAATCCCTCGAAAATCTGTACGCGTTCTTTTTCACCTTCTTTAATTTTCTGGTGAACCTTTACAGTAAAACCACTCTTGAGAGTAGGACATGTAGTAGATATAAATTTCGAGTCTGATTTTATAACGTATTTATTCATAGCGCAGGGACTATACCACCTCCTCTAAATGTTTTTCAAGGTGATTTATAGCAACGACATTTTCGTTGTCGTTTACAATGTCTTTCACAAATTTATCGTTGATTTTCATGCGATACAAAAAGTCTTCGCGTGAGAGAACGCTGGTTTTAATAGGGAATTTCGCATCAAGCTCTTTTTCAAAGAAGTCATTAAGGACAGATTTATTAATAGTACCTACTATAAAAAGGTCAGTCGGAGAGTTCTTTTGAATAAAGACACCCGATATAATGAGCATATCGATATCACCAAGTTTTTGAATTTTTTTCGCTAATTGATCAAGAGTGCTTGAAGATTTCATTATAATGGCTCGTAGCTCGTTAAAAAACAGAAAGTTTTTGTTCACAATATAGAACTTTTTTCTATCTTTCATTCGTGATTTTAAAAGACCAAGGTTCTTAAGATTACCTAATTCGCGGCGAACTGAATTTATTTGTTCATCTAAACGTCGCGTTAATTCGCGAATAAAGAACTCACCATTTGGGTTCATGAGAAAAGTCTCTAACAACTTAATGCGTGCCTTCGATGTGAATAATCTTTTGAGCATATATTTTATACAGTTCGGTTGGAGTGTATAAAAAAGTGAGACGAAAATCAAGCCGTTGAACTAAAAAATTATCAAGTCATACAATCCGAAGCGATTCCATGGCTTATACAAGGGATAATTCGGTGTATTATTTTATATTGCTACAATGCATAAATGGTTCTTTAAAGTCACATTTTTCACCCTATTGTACACATTTATTATACATGCCATTTTTTAGGCATTTATATATCGCAAATCGAATGATTGCTCGATTAGTCAAATAATTGTATAATGTACAAGTAACTAGTTATGAAAAACTTTTTTCAATTCGGCTCAATTCTCTTTACGGTAGTAATTCTAATAATTGGGTTTCAAAATATCGCAAATACCTTTGATGGATTTACTGTTTTCTTTTTCCCCATAGATATCGGAGGCACACTCACCGTGTTCGGACTCACCATGCTCGGCATGTTTGCCGGTGCCTTTTACTACGGACTCATTTTGGCACTCATAAAAAACAAGCAAGAAGATGAAGACCTACCAGGCGGAATGAATTAAAAAAAAAGCCCCAGCTTTTTAAGGCTGAGGCTCTTTGTGATCTAAGGAATTTTCTACTCGCCAATAAAATGAGTGATCAGCTTTTCTAGCATCAAGTTGTTTTTAAGTCGTAGATAAATCCCCTTCTTTTCGTCTAATTGTTTCTTTACATTTTCACGTTCAGCTTCTGGAGCCTGTGCAAGCAAGGTTGTGCCTGCCTTTTGCATATCGTCGTCAGAAACCTCAATTTTGAGTTCATTGAATAAATGATTCAAGATAAGTCGGATTTTAACGCGCTTTGTTGCCTCTTCTGCATATTCTTTGCGTTGGTCTTTACCTTTCTTTGCCAACGATTCCATAAGTTTTTCGTATGATCCTCCCTGCTTTTCAAAACGTTCTTTGAGATCGGCCATCATATAATCAACCTCTTCGTCTATCAAAATAGGTGGCACATCGACATCGGCATTCTCTACCATTTTATCCATCAAGCTTCCCTCACGCTGTTTGCGGAGTTCTTGTTTTTTGCGAACAGACAAATCCTCTTTGATAATCTTTAACAAATTTTCTTTCGTATCTTTCTTGCCTAATAATTTTTCGACAAGCACCTCGTCGAACTCTGGGAAAACCGGCTTATCACCCTTAAGAACCTCTACTTCGAATGTAACGTTCTTGCTCTGGAATGGCTTGTGGCCATAATCTTTCGGGAAAGTAATCGGGAATTTTTTCTTGTCACCAACCTTCATACCAATAAGGTTATCTTCGAATCCGGGAATCAACTGACCTTCGCCTACAAAAAGAGGGTGGTTTTTTGAAACGGTATTTTCGAGCTCTACTCCCCCTTCATCAAATCCTTTAAATGCAATTTCGAGTTTATCTCCTTTTTCAACAGCGCCCTCGAGCGGTTTGAACGTTGCATGCATTTTGAGCATTTCTTTAATAACTTCGTCGACTTCTTTGTCTGTCACAGAAGCGTCAATTTGCTCATGCTTCAACTTTTCAATATCTTTCACTTTTACCGTCGGCATTGTTGCTACAATTGCTTCGAAAACGATTGGCTCTTTAGATTTAAGTGAAATGCGAGGAGCCGCAATTGGTTCGATTTTGTGCTCCATGATTGCCTTATAATAAAGGTGTGGGAGCGCTTGATCGATAACCTCTTGGCGGAATGCCTCTGCGCCAACGTGTGAAATAACCGCAAATGTAGGAGCGGTACCAGGACGGAAACCCGGAACATTCACATGATGCGAAAGTTCTTTGGCTGCTTTATCTTTATATTCGGCCAAATCTGCCTCTTCGACGTTAAGAGTAATAAGGTGCTGATTGTGTTCTTGCTTTGTAAGGGTTGTTTTCATACCCGCAGACCATAACATATGAGCTTAGACGCTGAAACTTGAGAATTCGAGGTTATATTGACAAATACAGGTAAATGTATGATAATTAGTATAACTAACCAAACATAACTATGAGCGCAACTCCAAAATTTGAACCAACTCCCGATATTGATGCGGAATTTACAGAAACACCTGCAAAACCCGACGAACACGCAAAACCAGCACCGAAAGAAGAACCGAAAGAAAAAAAACCAGCACCAAAGGCAGCGGTACCAGATACTTCAGATTGGAGTGAAGATGAGGATCATGGTCATGACGCGCATGGTGGCGGACACGGTGGCCACGGCGAGCACGGCGCCAAAAAACCGCACTCAAAACCAGGCAGCAGTGTATTTTCTAATTTAAAAGGCGTACATATTTCGCAGCGAACAAAAAGTATTGCGGGCGCGGTAGCCCTTGTTCTTGCTGGTGCAGGTGTCGGTATTTACGCAACGAGCGATGGAAAACACGACAGAAAGAAACCAGTAATTGAGCTCACCGATGAAAACGAAAAGGGTAAAGGCGAGACAGAAGAAGTAGTAGAAATTGATGAACATGGTGATGCAAAAACGACTACTAAAACTAAAAAAGTAGATCAAAAAGAAGTTATTAATAATCCATATGAGAATGTTTCTTTTAAAGGAACGTATTCACGCGATGCCAAAAATAATTGGAAATTCGAAATTGAAGATAAAAAAATTAGTAAAAATAGTGGCAAGAAAAAAATAGCGGCAAAGGCAATAGAATCGTTTGAGAGTAATGGAATTGCGACCCTTATTATAAAATTCACCATCGATAATGATGGAGACGATATTGTGTATAAATCAAATGAATATCGAGTTAACGTTGATGGAACAAGCACCGACGGAACCTACACCGGTGAAATTGACTGTGATGCAAAACTACGATACTAACATATGAGCTCACACGACGCACATAACTCAGGTGGACACGAGCATGAACGCACACGACCTGCGCTTATTTCACTCGACAGTGTTCCCGATATACAAGGCAGGCTCGCAAAAAATGAATCTATTCCCCTTTCAGTAGAGTGGAGTGACCTTATTCAATGGGCAGAAACTAAATTTAATACGGGTCCCTGGTATGAAGAATTCAGAAGAATCACCGAAGAACCAGTGGTTAAAAAAAAAGAGATACCGAATCCTTTTGCAGTACCTTTACCTAAACCTGCACAAGCACCTTTTGTTAATAGCAATATTGGAGCCGAGATTCAAGCAGAGCCGGCAAAACGAACATACCTCTTATATATATTCGATTTAGCAAAAAGAGCGAGAGCACGAAACGCACCCGCAGGAATATTTCAAAAATTTTATTGGGATGCGGCACAAGATGTGCCCGATGGCGCCGAGGGTTTTGCAGGCCTTTGGAGTTCGATCGATGCGGAGTTTAACTCTAAAAAAATAAAAGATATTGATCAGAGACTCACTGTGTTTTTTAAATTTTGCATTCGGGCAACATCGCATGAACGGCTGTGGAATGTACAACCAGAGGCACGATTTTCAGCAAATGTCGGGGCCACTGTTGAGGATTTTCCTTTTATGAAAATCGCCTTTCCTCCTGCGGGATTTGACGAAGAGACGCTACATCACGAACTTGAGGCAATGAAGGGCAAAGACCTGATTGCACTCCTCTATTTTATGCGTGAAAAACTGCATACATTTTCGAATGAGAAACAACGACATATCGCAGATGAAATAATGGTATTAATCGAAGACACACTCGTAAAAAAACTTACTACACATATAAAGTCTAAAAACCCAGAGAATGCGGCAAAGGCCGGCGAATACGCAAGCGATGCGGTAAATACCATTTTATGGAAATTCTATGCGAAGGCCCATGAAGATACTGAACATGATGCGAGTCATGTACGAGATCATCTTGCTGGTATTGCGGCACATAACGCACCAAAGGGAGTACTTGCAAAAGTTGGAGACGTAGTTGGAAAAGTTGTAAATAACAAAACCATCAGAGGTGCAGCTACCCTTGGTGGTATCTCTGAAGTATTAGAAACAGTAGGAGGTATCGGGGCACTATCAGGTAGGATTTTTGGCGGGAAAAAGGCCGTTGATGCACACGCTGTACCTCATGATGCACATAAACCCGCTGAAAAACCACCAGCAGAAGCACCAAAAGACGACCATAAACCCAAACATTAAAGCCCCCGCATAGGGACGTGTCGAGCATCCCCTCTTTTACTAAAGGCCATTTTGTGATATACTTGCTAGAACAAAAAAAATAAAACTATGAACCGCCTACTCTGTTGCTTACATAGATTTGAAAAATTAAACCGCCTTGCTTGCGTGGTTGGGGAATCTCCGATGGCTGCGCCGGCCACAGATGTTGATCCTGTTGAGGCTGAATTAGACAGACAGGAACGCGAAAAAGGGTCTGCCGAAGCCGATAACGCTCGCCAAGCCGAAATTGATGAAAGCGAATGGAAAGGTGCAAATTTAAGTCGTCAAATTGAATTACGTGATGGACAACATGAAGAGGGCGAAGCAATTGAATATGTGAACACATTTAAAAATTCTCCGGAGTTAGTGCGCATTCACACGGCAATGAGAGACAACCGAAATCGCGAAGGTGCTAATGGATTGAATGATTTTACCTTGTGGCGTGCTCACCGTGAAGATGTCGTATCGTTATTCGACGACATGAATGGTACCGTATTGATGCCACTCGGAAAAGGCCGAAAAGCTTTCGTAGAAGGGCTAAAAGCACCACCAAATACACCAATGTGGCAAGCCAGCGACGATGTTTTGGCAAAAATTATCGATAACTTACAAGCTCGCGTCGATGCAGAGAACATGGCGAAAGCCGCACTTGAAAAGCAGTCAAAAACGCCACTTCAAGGCCATACTCTGAACGGATACGTTAACAACTTTAAAAATTCTTGGAATCGTGCCTCACCCACAGAATCACTGCTTATCGCTGGTGCCGTTGGAGCTGTCGTATTTTGGGCATGGGGCAAAAAAGACGATACGCTCCCCTTCGCTGAAGAAATGAAATACGGAGATGCCGCGCTGTTGGCAGGAATGCTCGGCGGTATTAACCTTCTTTCAGGAGCCTTTTCTGCAGACGGAAAAACGCTATTGAATAGATTTGGAACCGGTACCGATGTTGGTGTACCCGATGTTGAAGATCCTTTTATTAGAAACTATTGTTACGAACAAGGAATGGCCGATGATAAAACAATGCTCACTGCACTCACGACGTGTATGAATCTCGATATGCGTCATTTATATGACCTTTATAGAGATGCATCTGACATAAACACAACTGAAAGAAAAATAGATATTACGCGTTTAGGTTTAGCTCCGGGTATTATTAATGGCGAAGCGCTCTATAAAATCATTGATAAAGTCGTCGAGAAAACTGCTGCAAATCAGGTGAAAACAAAGTACATGTTAGAAAAAGGCATTACTGATGAGTCACAGATAAATAGAGGTGAATTAAAAGAAGTTACCGAAAATGCGCTACGCGATAAAAGTCAAAAACTCGCATACTTTGAAGATAAATATAACCGCGGTTCTGTTGGCCGAAGCAATCAATCACTACTGCAAGTTATCGTAAATGAAAATTTTGACCCGGATATTGGCCATAAAGGATATAAAGAGCTTGCTGAAAAAGAAGATGCAAAACTTGCCATAAATAGAGTAACCGGTGGCGTAAAATATGCGGCACTCGCAAGTGTTGATTGGCTAAAAGATACTGCGGCTCCGTATGTCGTTGAAATAAGCGGGAAATTTTATAGTTTTATGGATGATGAAGTAGTCACTCCTTCGGGAGAATACTTGGCAAATACCTATAACAAATACGCACCAAAAGTTAAAGAATTTGTTAAAGAAAGGCTCTCTGCTCTTGAGCAAGGAAAGCTCGAAAAAGTGATGGAACCATACTTGCATGGCACTGTTACAAGTTATGCTCCAAATTCGGGTGCAGGCCTTGTTACCGTTAAAGGAGTTCCGGGATTCCCACTCCTCGATAAAACCGACGAGACGGGACACCACTATATAACCATTGGTGAAGGCGCAGACGCAGAAAAATTTGATGGAGCAAAAGATATTCGTGGAAACAAAAAACACAATGATAAAATTGATGCAGTCGCCACAAACAAAGCAAAAATAGCGTATGCAAATGCACTTTTGGAAAATCCTACTGCAACACAATTTCTCGCAAATAAAAATATTAAATGGGATCCAACAAAGGGAACCTGGTATTTAGTTGGCGTCGATGCGCCGGTCTATGCAGAAGGCGGCGTTGCGTATGACAACAAACCAGTTGAGGCGCTCATGAAGTTCGATAAAACGGGCAAAGCATCATTCTTGATAAATGGTAAGCCGCTCGAAGAGATTGAAAACCTGGCAAAAGACAACCTCGAAGCAATCCTTCAAGAAACTATTAAAAAAGATACTGCATTTAAACCGATTGAAGATTTACCGGTAAAAATCCTTGGCGTAGAGCCCGATGGAACAAGTTATAAAATTAAAGTTACCATTGGCGGACTTATTACGTATATGGTGCCACGTTCTCTTGCGGGAACTCCTAACAATAAAATTAATCTAGGTTTTGCGTTTATAAACGATGTTACGGGTTTGCCTGAACCCAGCCTTACTGCGCTACACATTACAGCCGCAAATGGCGGCGAAGAGTTCTTGAATACAAAAGCAGCACAAATTTACAATTCTCGAGAATTCCTTAATCCCTTCATGAGCCTTGAACACGTCATTAATACCACCGATGAAACAATATTAGATCGAGCAAAAGACGGCTCGATTACTGGTCCTATTAAAGATAGAAAATGGAAAACATTGCTCGATTTTAAAAAGGACGAGATGCTTGAAAGATATAAGCTTCAATTAGCAGGTAAATCTGCAAGCGAAATGGACAAAGTGTATACCGCAACTATTTTTAATACCACTAGAGAACTAAATAATCTTGAGTCAAAGATACATAGTGCGCCGGAAGAAATGCGAAAAGATAAATTTGAAGGGTACATGCAAGAACTTGAACGAGTTGGATACCATAATGCAGGATATAAAGAGATGTTTAATGAATACATGGCGATGATTGGAGCAAACTTTAAGGCAGATGCGCTCAGCTGGAAAGATCCACTCGCACCGCTTAATGCAGATCGTTACGAGGTGTATCAAGACTTACTCATGATTTGGTCATTCAATACGCAAGAATACATGGAAAAAGATCCTGTGACGGGTGATCCGCAGAATTTGTCTGCTGCAACAAAAACAACGATTAAAACGAAAATCATTAAGGTTATTCAGAAAAAACTCGAGCGCTGTGCCGACGGTGAAAAACTTACTGCTAATAAAATGATTCCTAAACCTACAACTCGTGAAGCAGCCGAAGAGTGGGTAAAACAAACTAACTAATTTTATATGGGAGAAAATTGCGAGACACCGGCGTGCAAAATGCTCAAGGCTCCTCTTGGAGGTATTTTTGAAAGAGATGCAGCCGCACGAGAAGCTGAGGCACAAAACGAAATTGCTAAAACCGCAGCTCGCATGGCACTATCTCAGCTTGATCCAAATAAAATTGATCCGGTAGAAGAGCGAAGCAAAAATGTGCATATTGATTATCTCGATGACGATATTCGAAATGCAATTATTGATAAGTTGGCAAAAATGAGAGATGACATTTTAGCGGATGATCCGGCAAAACCGCTTGAACCGGGTGAAAGTGCGAGAAAACAATATCTAAATGATTTCTTTAAAGATATGCCGAAAACTTATTTTTTTAGGGCGGTAGCTGAGGGATTAAATGAAGAACAGCTAACCGAAATGTTCACAAATGCAGTCTATGCAATAAAGAAGAGTGGATTTGATCCTGCTGTTGAGCTCGATGATTCGGTGAAAGAAGCACCACTCGTACAACCACATGATGAAAGATTAGATAAATCTAACGACATAACGAGAGCTAATAGAACTGAGTTACTCATGAAAACGTTACCAATAATGACAAACAAAATAGTAAAGGCATTTGAAGAAACATTACCAATACCTAAAGATGAAAATGATAATATTGTCTTAAGTAAAGCGAGATACGATGTAGATCGTTTCAACGCAGTCACCAAATTGCAGCTCGATTTATTAATAAAGCTGCATGCAGACAAAGCATATGTCGAAAATTCATATAAAGTGCATAAAAAAAGTACAAATATGGTAATACGTGCCTATTTTAGGCAAGCTGCAAAGTTATTGGCGGAATGTGTAAAAACGCCAGAAGATAAAGAACTTGTTATAGATGCTATGGAGCAATCGCTATCGAATTGAGTATATAAGAAAATACTGGGGACAGGGCTCAATTACTATAAATCTGATTTTACAGATCGAATTTGACATTTTATACGTTTTGTTATACTATACACCTTCGATCTTTTACATCGATTGTGGCATAAGTACGGCAGAAACCGTTGCTGTATGCCCATAAACGGGAGAGAAACACACGGGAAAAAGGCTTACTTTACCGATGAGCGGCCGCACATTAATATCGGCCGGTTTGGACATTAAAGTGGGCGTTTTTCCCGGGTGTCTTCAAAAACAGTGATTTTCCCCAAAAAAGAAAGGAGCCACACAATGGCTCACTTCAAGTTCGGCGGCGTCTCCTCAACTGGTTCCACGACTGGCGGCGAGACCATTCAGGAGGTTGCTTCGGCAATTTCTTGGAGCTGGGTCTTCTGGCTCGGCCTCGCGGTTTTCGCAGGGCTGACCTGGGTCTGGATGACGCGGGCCAACCGGCGAACCGAGACGTGGGTGCTTTTGGCCGCAGCGATGCTGCAGCTGATGGTGCCCGCGTTCATGGGCCGAGCAATGAGCTTCGGCCCCGTCGGCTTCGGTGGCTGGTGGACGAATGCCCTCCTCGCCATCGGGATGTTTGTCCTCTGGTTTTTTGGGCCGCGATGGAGCGACAATTTGTTGGGGAAAATGGCGATGGGAGGCGGGATGATCCTTTTTGCGTCATCCGTCTTCCTGGTGTTCTCGCGGCAATCGTGGCCGCTGGACTCAATGCCATTTTGGGCCATCACGGCCCTCTGGCTGAATATGTTGTTCGACTTCGAAGGAACCGATGAGATCAAGGCTCAGCCTTGGCTCGTCTGGACCTTGAAGTTGAGCGGCTTCGCCGCCCTCGCCTGCATGTAAAAGTGCAGGTGGGAGCGGCAATTCAGCCCCCCACTGTCACCGCCTTCCGGTCGCCAACCGGTTGCGCGGGTCTCTCCCGATTTTGTTTGCGCCTCACGGCCTAGGTAAGCGGTTAATTCCGCCTCCCCTCGCGCGTTTTGCGCTCCTGTATGCCCCCTTACTACAATTAGGGGGCTTTTTCTTGTTCAAATTTCAGAATTATTTCAGGTTTAGAGGCATTGCGCCCATAGCCCTTGACAGACAGAATCTTATCTGTTACAGTAACGCCTTCAATTACCTATGTTTATACAACAACTCCTTGTCGCAGCAGCCATAATATCCTTATTAATAAGCCAAACTCCGACTACTGAGGTGGCTTCGAATCCTATTAGTGAAGCCCCAAACAGTGAAATTTCACAACTTCACGCTGCCAAATCTGTTAATTACAAAACATTGGCTTCTGTTCGCGCAATAGCTCGTAAGGCAGCCGTTGCACAAGATGACTATTTCGCTCAGCAACTTTCAAAAACAGGAATTACGCTTCGCCCCGGCACCGATTACCGCAAAGATAGCCACCCCACAATTAACTCGACCAGAACCTGCCGTTCGATCGTATACCAGACTCTTACAAAACTTCCACAAGAACACATTCGAAATCTTCGTGAACTTACCTTGTATTACACAACCGATGGTCGCCGTGGATTAGGAGGTGATGGCGTGATTATTCTTCGCTGTTTAAATGTCGACAATTACGAACTTGCAGCCGTCTTTACTCACGAAGTTGGTCACGTGGTAGATGCATCATATCTAACAGGATTTGTGAAAACCGGTCACAGCGGATTCTTCGATTTTGGAAAAGAGGTAGCTACAGACGACGCAAGTTTGGCCTTTTACCGCATTAGCTGGAATAGCGCGACTGCTCGAAAAAAATCTGCCGTAGATACCGACTTCGTTTCACTCTACGCCATGAGCGATCCCTTTGAAGACTTTGCCGAAACGTATATGTTTTACCGCATTCATGGTTCATCGTTCCGCGTTTTGGCACAGGCAAACTCTTCTATGAAGGCGAAATACGAGTTTATGAAGTACCGCGTATTTGGTGGAGTTGAATATGGCAACGACTCAGTAGTTGATTATAGAGACACTGCTCACCGTCAGTACGATGCGACGGTAATTCCCTTTAACTTAAAAACTTTTTTTACCACGTACACAAATGCAAACTACTAAGACACTAAAACACTTCGCGACAATCGGCCTTTTGGCAGTTTTGCTTACTGCATGCGGTGAAGTTCCGGTCGTGGTTACTCCAGAGGTTGTGCCGTATCCGGTTTCATTGGTAAAAGCGGCTTCGCGTGTAAGCACCTCTATTCGTGCAAGTGGCACGGTCGAAGGCAAAAATTCAACGATTGTTATTGCGCCAGCAGCGGGCGTTGTTTCAGAACTATTCGTTCGTGAAGGTACTCGCGTCGCGAGTGGTACTCCCCTATTTCGCATTGGTGGTGCAAACGGAACCCCACATCAATTTGAGACTCAAATGAAGGTGGCGCTTACACAGGCGAATTCTGCAATTAATACATACAACACGACCGCACAGTCAAATCAGGTTGCGCTTAGTGGAGCCTATTTAGGTTATTACTCTGCGGTAAATCAGACACAGGCAAGCCAACTCGACCAACAAGTTTTGGATATAAATCGTTCACAACTTGAATCGACGGTTTCGAGACTAAGCGATGCTCTTGCGAATTTATACGTAGCTCGGCAAGCAACAACCGACGAGACCCAAATTGCAGCGCTCGAGAAACAAATCAGCGATGCGCAAACGGGAATCACCACTGCGCAGACTCAAATTCGCGTGAGTGAATTAACACAACAAAGTGGTTTGCAGAAATCAGGACTCACCGACTCTTCGTCATACGCGCAACAACAAAGCATGTTGCAGATTCCGACCACACAACTTAGAAATCAAGGAGCCCTTAGCCAAGCGAAGACACAAGCCGACCTTACGCGCAGTGCGTACGAAGTTGCAAAGACACAGTATGAATCGCTCGTGGTTCGCGCACAGTCATCGGGCGTAATAACTGGCTTCGACCTCGCAGTTGGCAGCCCTGTTTCGCCACAAGTTCCATCAGCTACTATTGTAAATAATGGCTCACTTACGGCCGATGTCGGCGTTAACGAAGAAGATGCATATCGCATAAATAACAAGACAATCGTACAAGTTCGCGTTGGCGATGAATTTAAAAAAACACGCATTGTATCTATTTCGCCTACAGTCGATACACTGAGCAAAAAAGTTATGATCACCGTTGCAATTCCCGTAAATACGATTCGTGTAAACGGCGTTGCCGATGTTGAATTTTCTGCGGAACCCCTCGTCTCTACGGTTAAAAAGTTATACGTTCCGCTCGACTCGGTTATCGTAAGCACCGAAGAAACGTTTGTGTTCGTTGTTGAAAACAATATTGCCCACAAACGAACTGTAAAACGCGGAGAGATAGTTCAAGACACCGCAGAAATTATTGAAGGAATGAGTGAAAACGACCTCGTTGTCTTAAATGGCGCAAAGAATGTATTTGATGGACAAACCGTTGCCGTTGAACAATTAGACTGATATTTCGACTCTTATTCCCGCCGACTTTATGGAACAAAAAATCCAAACTTCAGACTCTCTCTATCTCGATCAATTAAAATTTCGAGAGAAAGACTCGCGAACCTGGTTAAACTTTTTCATTCACCATTTTCGTGTAACAGGATTGATTATCGTTGGGCTCTTAGTCCTCGGCTATTTTTCGTTTAATGCGCTGCCGCTTGAATCGAATCCAGAGGTAAAAATTCCCTTTGGCATTGTATTTGCAACCTTACCAGGCGCGTCACCAGAAGATGTAGAAGAATTGATCGTGAAAAAAATTGAGAACAAAGTGGTCTCGCTGAGTGGCGTAAAACAGGTTACCTCAAACTCACTGAATTCGCTCGGTACTGTCAGCGTCGAATTTCGTGCAGACCAAGATTTAAATGACAGTATTCGTAAACTACGAGAAGCCGTTACCTCGGTGCGAAGCGAACTTCCGGCCGATGCAAGTGAACCCGTTGTCAATGAAGTTTCTTTCGACAATTCACCTGTGTGGACTATCGTCGTAACCGGCCCATACGATAGCTTTAACCTTCGGACCTTTGCAAAAAAAGTTCAAGACTCACTCGAAAAAATCGCCAATGTAAACACCGTCACCCTCTCGGGAGGAGACGAATATGAGGCACGTGTCACCTTCGACCCGAAACGTTTGTCAGACTACAAACTATCACTCGACCAAATTAATGGAGCGCTCAAAGGCAATAACTTCAGCCTACCACTTGGCACACTCAAAGTTTCAAACTTCGAATATACACTTTCGGCAGATGCGAAGTTAAGTTCGGTAAAAGACCTCGCAAATTTACCAATCGCGACAATTAAT
>CAYHBN010000028.1:0-16396 GCA_964354865.1 uncultured Candidatus Peribacteria bacterium | reverse complement strand
ATATCTTGAGCGCTAAATGTCTCGTTAAACGCATTTGCAATTTTATAGTCGATTCCATTTTTATATAAATTTAGGATATCCTTTGCACTAAATCGGGTATCATATTTATTCGCAATTTCAGGAAGCACCACCGTGCTACTTGAGTTAACACGGAGCGCAACGATATCGTAACCAGAGAAACGTTCTGCATAGTGATTAGCGGCGTTGTGATAAACTTTATTAGTCAATAAAACTTTAATATCGTGTGGCTGAAAGCGAGGCGCAAAGTCAAGCACCGCTTTGAGCGACAAGCCTTTTTGTGCAAATTCAACAACCATGCCGAAACTCCATAGTCGGATTGCTGCTTCATTAGCAGTTGTGGGATCAACCTTGAGCTTCATCAATTCAATAACATCTTCGATTCCGGCTGTTTTATCAAATTGCGCTGCAACTTCTATATCAACCCCGGCCTTATCAAGGGCAAGAATGTCTTCTCCAACCTCGAATCGTTTTGCAAATTTTTCGTACTTTTTCGCCTTTTCAGAAGACAAACCGCCTTTCACAAAATCACGGACTTGTTGCCAACTAAATTCTTTACTATAGTTTTTTGCTGCTTCGAGTGAGACGCCATTTAAAGTAAGCTGACACATTGCGCGGGCATCGAATCGATCAATATATTTTTTAATATTTTCTAAAGATACCTTTGCAGAAATAAGATCAGGAATTTCACCAGTATACAGCTTACTATAACCATCAACGGTTTTCTCCAACGATTCAGCTAATTCAACATATGCTTTGAATAGGGCTGGTGACGCATTTATTTTCACTGCTTTGGCGATAGTTTCTCCTTGTATTACATATTTCGACTCTTTTATTTGCTCATAATATTCACGTGCTTTTTCTGGCGATACACCACCTTTAATAAGGTCAGCAATATCTCTAGGCCTTACTGCTTCACTCTTTGTGTTTAAACCTGAGGAACGCAACATTGTATAGTACTCACCTATTTTTTCAATTGGAGTATTCTTCGATACAAAATAAGCAATTTCAAATCCATGAAACGCATGGTCAGCGTTTAGCTTATGACCTTGTAAGGCCTCGTACCAAGTCTTCGCTTTTTGAGGATCAATATTATTATTGCTATAGAGTGCATGCACGTCCTGGCCTTTTATTTCAACACCGCGCGATCGCAAATCTTTAAAAGCCTCGTAATATTCTTTTGCCCGTTTAACAGGGATCGGATTACGGCCACCCCATGTCGCATTAGTAAGATAAACAATATCGTCTGCCGTGACTCCGTACTCCTTTAACGGTACAAAGTATTCAATAGCCTGCTCAGCGGCGATTTTGTTTTCATGCAGCGTTACAACTCCTGCCGCACTAAGTTCAGCAGGATATCTGCCTGCTTCTTGTGGTGAAATACCTGCTTTAGAATACAGTGCTAGAGTCTCAGCATTTAGTGATCGAGCGGCTGCAACTTCACTCATCTGAGGCGCTTCGGTTGAGTTTCGAGAATCTGGCGCGGCTGCACGAGGTGCTTCGGCGCTGACAACATTTGTTCTTAGTTTGACTTCTCCTGGGAAAAAGAGCTCAAGGCGATTAAAATTATCTACATCAGGCTTAAAATCTACTTCGCGATGAATTTCAGCAGGTTTGCTTGTTATATAGTCAGAAGGATTTCGAGATGTGTCGCCATTTGGATTTCTAAATTTTCCCCAAAAGAAAACCCGAGACTGTTCACCGCCGGGACCAGCAACAACATACCACTGAACCTTGCTCTGTGGATTTACATCTTCGATTAAAAAATAGTCACCAGCTTGAATTGGTTTTATTCGAACCTTTAATCCACGATCAGTGAATGCTCTTTGTATATTTTCATAAAACGATTCGACTCTTTGGGTCCGAGAATTCTTAATACTAATACCTTCAACTGACTTGAATGCCTCAGTAAAGCCATCAATAATCGAAGCTTTGAGTTGCTCTACCCGGAGAGATTCAGAGAGAGCTGGCGCCGGACGATTTGATCCAGCGGTCTTTTCTTGTGTCGGGGTTTCAACTCTTTTTTTTGCCTCGGTCCGTACTGGCGCGCTGGGACGAGGAGCCTCAGGCACCGCCGCACCTGCTTCTGCAAATAGTGCAGATAATTCATCTGGGCTCCAGTTAGGTTGAACCGGCCTTTCTGCTGCGGTTGGCGCTTCTGCTCTTATTGGCTCGGGGGCTACATCAGGACTTTCTTTTTCAGCCGATCCACCTGGACCTTTTAGGCCTGCGAGCGCAGTTGCAAGTGCGGGATTTATGTCTGCGAGCTCCTCGCTACGACGAAAAGGAGAATCAGACTCAATAGTTGAATCAATAATCAGTTCTAAACCATGATTTTTCCCAATCAAGTTAATTGCAATATCAAGTTTACGTAACTGTTGCGGATCCAACTTCGTGCCATCAATTTTTGACACCAAATACTGCATTAACTCACCAGCTGCATCTGACGACGAATCCGAATTATATGTATGTATTAACGTAACCAATTCCTTCGGCATTTTTATAAGATCAGGAGACAATGCCATCGCAAATTCAATACCCGCCTCTACTTCGGTTGTGTATTCTTTCAAATATTCTTGCGCGCGCTGAGCGGTAAAGGTTTTCAATACTGGTCGATTATTTGTCTCTGCGCCCGTTCCTTCTACTCCAACAAAACCTTGTTGCTCCAATTTTTTGAGATACGTGATAGCTTCATCAAAAGTAATTTTAGTATCGTAGATTCTCCCTTTAAGTCCATCGACTAATGCCGAAGCAGAAATTTTTTCTTTTCCGGCAACGAATCTGACTGCCGCTTCAAATTTTGTATCTGGAGAAATTCTTTCGACTTTTGATCGCAGTGCGGCGTGTGCTTCTCTAATTCGAGTGAGAATAGGAGCTTCTGCAGGAGCAACAGGCGCGCGGGGAGCTGCTTCGGCAGCAGGAGGTGCTTTAACTGCTTTTTCGGCGGCTGGTGCGGCATCGGTATTCATCGGTCGCGGCGCAGCGGCCACGGCAGGAGCTGGTGGTGGTACGTCAGGATCACTATTATCAGGATCCCTATTAACTGCTTCAAGTAAAGCATCTAACTCCCATTGTGAAAGAACCGTTTTTCCTTCTTTAGGGTGCCTATTTTCTAAAGTTCTCGCAGGCAAAAGAGCCTCTCCTTTTGCAAGTGCATCAAAAACTCCACGTGCAAATTCTGCATCTCCATATTGAGCATACTCATCAACGAGTGCACGCATTTGTTCAATACGCTTTGGTGAATACACACGAGACAGTACATCGTACAATGTAGGGTCTGCTTTTAATGCGGCGCATAAGTCTTCGGGGAGAATATGATCCTCAACTGATTTTCGCAACTGTGTAGTTTCAACGTGCGAAAGTTTTTGAACAAGCTTAGGAGTTACAGGGAGTGATTCTGCTGCGAATGCTTTTCGTGAACGAGCGCCCGCTTCGGGTTCAGGTCCTGGCAAAGCTCTACGAGCCACAGGGGTTTCTGCAAATTCTGCATCGATATCCGGAGTATCTTCCCAGGCACGGGGTTCAGGACTAGGCCTTGGCGCTGGTTTTGGTTCTGGCGCTGCCTGAGCTTCTGGCGCTGGTTTAGGTTTTGGCCCTGCCTGAGCTTCTGGCGCTGGACCTGTGCCCGTCTGCCCATTAATATTTACAGTAACTTTAACTTTTTTACCTTTGTCTTTTTTACCTTTAGGATTTGCAGCCGCAACTCGTGCAGCCTCTGCGATCGCTTCTTCTCTTTCTGCTTTTGCCTTTGCCTTTTCGGCTGCCTGTTCAGCTAATTCATCCTTAGTCGCTCGTTCTAAAATTTCATCTTTAGTAGGATCGCGACCTGATTCTTTTCGCAAAATTGCTTCTGCAAAATCGAGAGCTTCAACTTTTTCCTGATCTGATTTACCAGAAAATGCTTTGTCAAAATCTTTTTGATTTTTTCTCGTAATACTTTCGGCATCTTTGGCCTTTTGAGCTTCTGCTACTTTTTGTTTTTCTTTTAATTCACGAACGTATTCCCTCTGAACTTCTAGTATTGTTGGCACTTTATCAGGAGTAGTCAGAGCTTTAATAATTCGATCATAGGCATCTTTCAAAACCTTATCAGCTTCGGCTTTTCCTTTTTCAGCTTCGCAGCGTGCATGTTCTTTTTTAATTTCCGCATCTAATGTTTTTAACTCATCTATTTTATTTTTTGCATCGGCAATATTTTGTGCATCTTTAACTGCTTGGGCCTTGGCTTCTGCCGCTATTCTAGCTTCACTTTCAGCTTTGTTCTTCGCTGCTTCAACGCGAGCCGCTTCTGCATTTGCCTCTGCTTCAGCTCGTTGCTGCACCGCAGCCTCTGCCTCTACAGCAATATCATGCCGCTTTGTCGCAGATTTTACATTCCATTCTGCGGCGGTAATATCACGTCGGATTTTTGCAGCTTTGCCTTTTAATTCAGCACGTTTTTTTTGTGCTGCTTCACGAATACTCACTGCACCTTTTTCTGCATCTTTTGTAGAAGTTTTTCGTTCAGCTTTTTTATCGGCGAGTGTTTTTACCGCTCGCTCATAAGCTGTTTCAGCTTTGGTCAGATCGCTTTGTGATTGATCGATTTCAGATTGTTCCGCATCGGCTTTAACTAACTTATCGTATGCTTTTTGAAGAGCTTTAAGTTCGTCTTTTGTTCTTGTTACTTCTGCTTCTTCAGAAGAAGTATCGCGAAGTGCTTTTTTATTCGCTACCGCCTCGTGTGCTTTCGTTAATTTTTTTCCAGTTTTATCTGTCGCTTCTCTTGCCAAATTGTATTCACCCTTAACTAGGGCGAGATCAGCTTCAATTACCGTAACATCTGCATTAGGATCAGCAGTTTGTGCATCTGATATACGGGTCTCTAATACCTTACACACCTCACCTAATTCTATTTCTTTAGTCTGAAGCTCTGCAAATTCTTGCTCTAGTTTTGTAACCTTGGCCTCTTCAACCGAGGTATTATCCACATTCTTTTTTACCTCTTTTAATCCTGCAATTTCGGCATCAATTTCTGAAATTCTCTTTTCGACTTCTGTCAGTTCTGCACGCTTTGCCTCAAGTTTTGTAGCATGAGATTCAACACTTGCCTTTAATGAGTCAAGAGGAGCAGACTCAGATAGTGGAGAATGTGCACCACCATTAGCTCGTGGTCTAAAGAGAGCAAACGTTACGGCTGTAGTATGCGCGAATTCTTTCCACTCCTTGTTACGGACAAATTCGTTATACCAATACCCCCCGCCGCTGGTGAGATTGCCCATATCATCAATTTTTCCCATTGCCTGTAATTGATCCAAATTTGTGAACCCCAGTGTATTAGAAACGAGATTTTGATACGATGAAACGGCCATACCCGATATAAGCTGACCGGAAAAATCCATCGTCGTTCGTGCACCTGTTCTAGCCATACCAAGAATTGTTGGCGATGAAGCCGCCTTCATATATCGCCCTGTGGCTTTATGTGCCAATTTGCCTGCACCCAATGTGGCCATAGTAGTACCGAGTTGGAATAGATAGTCTGTGCCGCTATCTGGCAAATCGCCACGCAGAGCCATTTCTTGAGCTTGGAATAGTACTGATTCTCCAGCTAATTTTAGTCCACCTGCTGCTGCATTTTTAAATCCACCGCCAACACGTGCACCGAAACGTGCGCCATCTGCAGCAGTGTGAGACCTATTCAACAAACGAACTCCCTCGCCAACATTTCTGTCGAGCCAACTACCTTCGCGACCAGTGCGTATTGCGTTTCCAGCTCGAGTACTTATTCTTGCTACCCTCTCACCAAGTCTCGTAGCGGTTATCCACGATCTACCTGTGCGTGCACCTCCGGCTGCGACTTCGGCACCAACAGCTATTCCCCTACCAACTCCTGCAGCTGCCCCAATAAAGGTTCCTACTCCCATGGTAATAAGAGAAATTCCTACAAGTTCCGCGATTGAAATTCCTACATCAGTCCAGAAATCAGCATTTTCATCTCGTAAACTCCATGTCGTAAGACCGCTGACATCGACAAACTGATCGTACACTGTTTGTTCAAAGGGAGTGAGATCTAACGTAATATCGTTCTTATTAAAATCACGTGTTTTCTCTTCGTATACTTTCATTTGAGCCATTCGATCTAACTGTTGACCCGCTATAAACGCCTTATAGATTCCCAAATCAGTGATGATTTTCCCGTCTTTGCCCTCTATTCCAAACTTAGAAACGTCGTAATCATCACCCATGTCAGTACTATCTTTTATGCCGAGCTGCTGCGCAATTTCGAGTTTTGCTTGAGCCTCGAGTTTGCCCTGCCAACCTTCTTTTACAAGATTTCTTCGCTCGCTGTTAAAATTTTCCACAAAATATTTGCTGTAGTCTTTCTTAGCTCGCTCATCAATTTTTGCTTTTAAAATATCGAGACATAATGAACGTGCTTCGTCGTAATGTTTTGCTTCGATGAGTCCATTTATTTTTCGTGTAAAAAGCTCTTGAGCTTTTGCATCGAGTGATTCCTCATTAAACGATGACACATCACCATTGAGTCCGAGTGTATTAAAAATCGATTCGATATCTCCGTTGTCATTCGTATACCCGAATTTCTTGGTAGTTCCAAACGAATTATGATTATCTATATTTTCTTTCCCATTTGAGTACTCCTTATATAAACGGACCTCTTCTTTTGCTGACGCAAAAACTTCATCGAATAATGAGCTTAGAGATACGATGCCATTTACTGCCTTGCTCGAAAGATCTATTGGCCTGCCATGATAATCATGTAATGGCACAGAAATATTCTTCGTATCAATATTAATTTCGCTATTGTCTGAAAGTTTACCGCTCGCAATTGAATCAAGGTAATAGGTAATAGGATTCGGATTTGCTTTTGGATTATTAGGATAATCGTACTTCAATAACATGCTTAACATTTCGAGTACGTGACGTGAGCCGTAATATGCCTCTTCATCTTTGTCGAATGTAGACCAACCGATATTTGCCAAATCATTGGCAATATCTTGTTTCGTTCGTTCTGTAGCCTGAAACTTTTCTACGTCGTCTTTTTCTTCGAGCCCGCCTTCGAGCATAGACAACTGTGTTTCTACAAGTTGGTCTGCGGCGGTACGACGTACATACATTTCGAAATACTGCTTTTGCAAATCAATCATCTGCTTTTCTTGTGGTGAAATTTCGGCGATATTTATTTTTCGAATCGTATCGAAAATTTCGCCCATTGCTTTTGTCGAGAACGGACCCGCTCCTAAATAAAGCTGAGCCAACAGCAACTCCCATACTGCTTTTTTAGAAGGATTTTCTGCAGTTTTTATATTATTTCTAACTATCTTAACAAGCTGCTTCGTCGTTTCATCATTTGCATCACTTAACATTTGCTGTAAAGCCAACACCGCATCTTGCGGATTTTTTTTTGCAAGTTCTTCAAGTGAAGCCTCAATAATCTGCGCGACAGAATCTGAAGCCGGCAACTTTCTGATCCCTTCTATAAAGGCATCTCTCCCTTTCGCTCCATAGATTTTCATCAAGTCGCGCTGTGCGTAATCGGCATACATTTTAGTCTCAATAGTACCCATTGCTGGCATGGCCAATGCATCAGCATTATCAGACTGTCCCTCAAATTGACGCGCATTTCTATCGGCACTAATTTTCACCGGAATGTTCTTCTCTAATTCTGGATCTATCTTTTTATCGGTTTCTGTACCTTTAGCAGGAACTTCGTCTTTTCCAGTAACTTCGTCTGTTCGTGGTGTTCTTTTTCTGCGTCGCACTCTGACAGGCACATCGTCTCCTGCGGCGGCAGAATACACAGCTGCACCAACTGAATCAGTTATTTGTAATTCATCACGAGGATTTCCTGTAGAATCTAGATTATTTTCAACGCTCCCCTGAGTGACCGTTGCCTGAGAAAAACGTTCATCTTGACCATTAACATCGCCAACTCGACTACCAATTTGGAACTCAAGTTTTGTCTTGCTTCTTCTAATATTTTCAGCCGTGTATATGTCGAGAATACGTTGAAAAGCTAGCACAATGTTATACACACCGGTTGCGCCAAAAATCCTTTCACGTGATTCTTCAACAGTACGACCATTAAGCTCAAAATTTGCATTCATAGCTGCGCGCGAAAAATCAGACTGTGTAGAAAGCGTCTCAAGTTCTGAACGATGCTCAGTAATTAATGTTTGAGTAGAAGGAGTAAATCGGTTTAGATCGAGTGCAAGCAAGAATTTGGCATCAGTTACTTTTTTTTCATACTCCTTTGCAGACATTCCTTTTTCTGAAAAAGGAGTGGCATCGACACCACCAACAATGATAATTGCACTCTCAATTTTGCTACCACCTTCGTGAGCACTCAATGCATAGTTATTTTTAGGTTCTTCCCGTGTAATTTCAGCACTCAAATCGCTCAACTGTGCAGGAAAAAGAGGCAAATCAAGAATTTCTGCAGTATCGTCGTTTTCATTAAATTTCACTGTTAAAATCCCATTAGAAATTGCGTAACCATGTATCTCTGCTAGTGAACGATTTGTTTTTTTTCTAAACAACGTTTCCATGTCTTTCAGAACATTTTCAGCGACATTCGGAATACCAATTTTTGAGTAAATATCTTTAAAAAAATCGATCAGCGACGTTGGTGCGTCAATACCTTCTGCAGTGCCTTTTATTTTTGCAATATCTTGACCCTTCAATTGATTACGCAAAGCAGCCAACTCTTGCTCAGTCGACTTTCTTTCGCGAACATCTAAGGTATCAATTTTTGTTTCTGGTGCCATTTATTGTGTTATTTTTAAGCTCACTTCGGCTCGCATCCCGCTCAGCGGGAATGCTTCGCCTTATTCGCGCTCGCGCCGTGCGCTCGCTTTTTTTACAAAACAATCTTGTCAGTATATCATTTTTTGGCCTTTTTCTCAATCGTCATGGCTAATGCGGCAAATCCCACCATGCAAAGCGCCAATATACCCCACATTTTTGAAATACTTGGTACGAACGATAAAAAGAGTGAAACAAGGAATGGCCCCACCAGATACGCAGCATATTCAGCAACGTTGTAAATACCCCAGAAACGTTCGGCATCTTGTTTTTTAACAACCTCAAAGAAATAGGTAACTTTGAGCGACTCGATAAATGCCGCCCCAATGTTTGCCAACACAAAGCACAAAAGAACAAGATTATTAATCTCTGCAAAAATATAAAACAAACTTATAAATCCGGCTAAACCTGCAAATCCCGCTGTTATATATTTTCTCACCCCATCGCGCTGGGCTAAACGTGCCGCATATTTTTCAAGAAACACACAGGGCAACATACCGAGTGCCATAAAAATTCCCACCGTTCGTTCACCATAGCCCATCGCAATAATTGCAAGTGGCATGTAAATACCGCGAATAGCCCACCAAAAATTATATCCAAAAGAAATCCAAAAAACTTTTCTCAGACTGGGGACTTTAAAATATTCTAAAATATTTTTAAAAAGCACTCCTATAGTCTCGATTTCACGATTCACCTCTCTCGCAAGTTTTCGCTCACGAATGCCATGAACCTCAAAATATACCCAACAGATAAAGAACAAACTCGCCACTAAGTTAAATATCGATTCGGTACCATAACGCTGTGCCACAAAACCGCCAATAAGTGGTCCCACCATCCATCCTAAACTCGAATAAAAAAAATAATGACCTTCAGATTCAGCAAGATTATTACGCGTGCTAAAGTCACGAACAAACAGAGCTAATACAATATTTGCAAACATAATACATATTGCTCGCGGTAAATCTAAAAAACCCAAATGCCACACCGACGCGGCATAGTTCATAACAAAAATAAGTACCGTAAGCGACAACAACACAAAGCGCGCGATACTAATTTTTGAAAACCGTACGAATAGATTCGTACTTGCAATCGAAGCAATAATGCAGATGAATGAAATTACCGCATAATACATACCAACATACGTCGATCCACCAAGTTTTTTCTCTAAGATAATGGGGAAAATCGCACCGAATGCTGCACCTCCGGTAGTAAAAATAAAAGCCAAGTGAGCAAAAAAGTCTGCACCCACATGTTTGTGAGGAATTTTTATATTGGTTTGGCTTATTCGTAGCATATATCTACGTTATTTTTTACTCTTTTTTGGCAATTTAGTCGAGCGTGAAGGTGTTTTTATTTTCTTCTCGATCACTGACTCTTCATGAACTGCAACAATATACAGCTGACGTGCAATAATTGCAGAAAGTACTCCACAGGCGAGGCCGACAACAATATCGTATGGATAGTGAACGCCAACGACAACGCGAGAGAATCCGCTCACGACTGCAGCTAGCGCAAATACGGCTCCGAGCTTTTTATTCATATACCACATTGTCATTGCAAGTGCCGCCATCACCGCCGCATGTCCCGAGGGGAAAGATGCCTCAAGCGGATTGTGCGAAACAAGCTGCGTAATTTTTTCACACCAAAAAGGACGAAATCTAAAATGGAGCAAACGAAGACCGGTGACAAAGATAAAACGTGCGAGCAATGTAGAAACAATTGCTTCACCAAGAAGCAACATGCGATTTGAACTCTTTGAACTTTTAAATAGATACATTAAAAAAGCACCAACAAGAATAAAAATAACTCCCTCGGCAAGAAGTACAAAAAGCTCATCTAACAGCGGTGAAATACCCGCGAGCGAATTTAAAATGAGTAGGCCAGTGCGGTCTGATAAAAGTACAAATTGATTGATTGTCGATATCATTGCACTTAGTATACGCACATGCAGCGGAATGAAGCAGAAAAAAATCTCGACACAGCAAAAATTCGTGCAGTGATTTTTGACATGGATGGCACGTTGGTACTCTCAAATTATATGCACTTCGAGGCGTATCAAAAAGTATTTGATCGGTACGGGGTGAAAGCAAACTATGAAGATTTTACACAGAATCTCATTGGGATTGGAGCGTACAACGTTATAAAAACAGTACTCGAACGCGGAGGCGTGAACGTTGATTTTGCTCAACTAGCCAATATAAAGAAGGACATTTTCAATGAGATGATTGCAACTAACGGACCGAAAGTTGTGGATGGCTTATATGAGTTTTTAGATTTGATCGATGCAATAAAATTAGAGCGAGCCGTCGCATCTGCGGCAAATAAAGAAAGTATTTTAGAAGTCCTTACATCAATTAATATTGGAAAAAGAATACCGCTCATTGTTTCATGCGAAGAAGTGCGGTATCCGAAACCGTCACCCGATGTTTTTATAGAAGCACTTGTGCAAATCAATGCGCACAGGTGCTTAGCACAACACAGTCACAACGAAATACGCCCCGAAGACTGTGTCGTCATAGAAGACACCGCACATGGCATTCAGGCCGCCCGTGCTGCGGGAATGTTCGCGATCGCACTTCTCACGACACAATCGAAAGAACGCTTATTACAAGCGGGCGCGCATGTGGTATGCAAAGATTTCTTCGAGGTTTCTCGACTTTTTGGCAGACAGAAAAGGTAGTATATACTGTAAAAAAAAATCGTTTTCTCTGTTACCCCCCCTTACGCTCTTGTTCTCTTACAGTCTTAACCCTCATCCCTCTATGTCTACTCGAATCGAACGTGATGCAATCGGCCTACTCGAAGTTCCCGCAAATGCGTACTACGGAATTTTTACCACTCGCGCATCGAAGAATTTTCAACTCACGGGACAACGAGCACCACGTGCGTATATTCAAGCACTCGGCTTGGTTAAACTTGCCTGCGCAGAGACAAACCAGGGGCTCGTACTGCTAGACGAAACGGTTGCAAAAGCAATAATTGCAAGTGCTCAAGAATTCATCGAAGGAAAATTCGATGACCAGTTCCCTATCGATGTGATTCAAGCGGGAGCAGGAACTCCTTACAACATGAACGCAAATGAAGTAATTGCAAATCGCGCAAATGAGATGCTTGGTCAACCTCTTGGTACTTATTCACCAGTACATCAAAATAATCACGTCAACATGAGTCAGTCGAGCAACGACGTAACTCCTACCTCGCTTCGTATTGCAGCGCTACTCCTCACACAGCCGCTTATGCAAGCCCTCGATCAGCTCTCACAATCCTTTAAAGAATTCGCGTATAAATACCGCCACCTTATTAAAGTAGGTCGCACGCATTTAGAAGACGCAGTACCAATGACACTCGGCCAAGAGTTTCACGCGTATTACACCATGCTAGAAAAATCAAAGAGACGAATTCAATTTGCAGCCGAAGAATTGTGTGAATTAGGATTAGGTGGCACGGCCCTCGGCAGTGGCATTACGACTCACCCTCATTTTCAAAAAAAAGTGGTCGCGCGTTTAGCAAAATTAACAGGATTCCCGCTCAAACCAACCGAAGATTTATTCGAGACGACAGCAAGTATGAATCCTTTTGTTGCCGTTTCAGGTGCGCTACGAGCACTGGCAATCGATCTCGTCAAAATCGCAAACGACTTGAAAATTTTAAACATGGGTCCACTTGCGGGGCTGCAAGAAATCACCTTACCCGAAGTTGAACCAGGCTCGTCTATTATGCCAGGAAAAGTAAACCCGTCAGTTGCCGAAGCCGTTCATATGGCCGGCTACGATGTTATGGCAAGCGACACCGCCGTTGCACTCGCGTCACAGGCAGGCCAATTACAATTGAATGTGATGAGTCCTCTTATTATAAAACACTTACTTGGTTCGCTCACGCTTTTGGCAAATACCTGCACCATGTTCCGTATTGACTGTGTTGAAGGAATCGTCGTGAACGAAGGCACGATCAAAAAAATGTTTGAAGGTAGCCTTGTTACCGCAACGGCGCTTAACCCCTACTTGGGCTACGAAGTTACCGCAGAGTTAGTTAAAGAAGCACTCGCAAGCGGGCGCTCAATTATCGACGTTACTCGCTCACATGGATTACTCGATGAGAATGACCTTGCTGAAGTACTTTCAGTAGAACGCACCACCCGCCCTGCCGAAACAAATGCAATGCTCAAAAAACGCATTAACTCCAGCGAGGCATACCTCAAATTCAGAGAGAACTTCTTTGGGAAGAAGTAGAAACTACATTTTATAGTTAAAATATTGACGACTATTCCTATCTGTTATATACTACATATGACTGAGTTTTTAGTTAAACTACACACTCCTTTATATGCATTTTTCAGTTAAAAAAATTAATGGCACGCAATATCACTATGCTTCAGATAGTATCTATATTGCAAAAGGCCGTAGCGTAGTTAAAAATAAGTCACTCGGTAGGGTCGATAGCCCTCTCGAACTTCGAGCTGAACTACTTTTAGATTTTGAAAAATATCTTATTGAAGAAGAATCAAAAGAAAGATTAAAGTACTGGCTACCACGAGTAAATCATGAAAAAGGATTTAAATACGATATAGGAAGCCTCGAAAAGTTAAGGGCTGCATTGAATCGCAAAAAAGAATACCTAGGGATGCTAGGTCAAAGCGGGCTAGAGGCAGCATTTAAAACTGACTTTATTTATAACTCTAATAAACTTGAAGGCAGCAAAGTGCCCCGTTCAACAATTGAAGAAACGGTTAAACGAGGTGGCAAAAAAAACATTGAAGTTAAAAATAGTATTGATGCATTAACGTATGTTAGAAAAATAAAGACACTAATAACTATTAAGAATATCGTTCATCTGCACAGTATTCTACTAGCGCATGAGCCGCACAATCTTGGCATCAGAAATGAACCCGTCATAGTTGGCAACTCAGAAACAGCTCATTTCTCCGAAATTACACCTCGACTACAAGAACTACTAAAGTGGTATGAAACCGAGGCTCACACTATATATCCACCCGACTTAGCATTCACTTTTTATTATAGATTTGAAAGAATTCACCCATTTATAGATGGAAACGGCCGCACCGGACGTATGTTAATGAATGCGATTCTTAAAGAGCATCGATACCATCCAATCATTATCTGGAACTCTAATCGCGCTGGACATATGTCTGCCTTTGAAAATGCCATTGAAGGATCAATGCATAAATTTTTGCAATTTATGAACGAACAAATGAAAACTACCTATAAAATTTATTCGAATAAGATTGATAAAGCTCGAGAAATTGAACGAAGCATTGAAGAGACATTCTTTAAGCCTTCGAAATAATAGATTCAATTAAAAATTGAAAAACACTAGAAGGGCAAATCATCTATCAAAATTTCCGGTGGCCTAGGAGCAAATCTGTTGATAAGAGCAGTTACACGTTTAGGAACTCCCGAAGAATCACTTACCTGATCATTCACCCTAACCGCTCGAGCCAATCGATCAAGCTGCAAGTGATCCCATGTATTAAATTTCTCTAATAGACTCATTTTAGTACGGGCATCAACATAAGTACCTACATTAGTAAATGCTGTTAGTAATCCCTCCTGTACATATCTCTGCGTACTGTTTTTTTTTATCAAAATATCAACGATATTTTTTGCCAGTTGCGAAAAATCAAAATTGCCATTTAACCCCTGCTCCTTAGCCGCAAAACCAACAGGATCAATCCCTCTTTTAACACTAATAATTGGCTTTCTCATAGACAAAGCCATCCCTATTTCTTGTTGAGCCCAAGGACTTTCTTTAAATTCAACAGTTGTCCACGCTACAACTGCATGACATGTATCAAGAGCGCAAATGATTTCAGACTGCCACTCCTCAGTGGGACTAATATCTTCATGTGCAACAAAAGCGGTTGCTCCATAAGGAAGCAAACAAATCTTAAGACTAGTAACCTCATCTTTATTTAAAGATGAGTGGCTGATAAAAATATGCAACGGTGCTTGTGCCCAACATGAATTAACACTTGCTGTTAATACATCAGAGGACAGATGAGGTTCTAACTCCTCCAACAAAAAGACATCTAATTCTTGCAACTTTTCATCAGTACCATTCTTCACAACGGCAACAACATAACTCTTCATATCTCCCTCCCATCCATATATAGTTTTAAGTTTAAATTGCTCTAGTATTAAATCAATATCCGTTTGATCTTCATACTTCAAAAAATTCGCTGTTATTCTCCTAATAAGTCTTACTCTATCCGCAGGTTTCATAATTTAAATACTTTATACTAAACTACAACCTCATTCTGCATCAAAAATTGATACGCAAAATAACTTGCAACGACTCCTTCTGACGCGCCTGTAATGGCTTGTTTAAAGGGAGTATCACAGACATCGCCAGCCGCAAAAAGCCCTGGAATATTCGTCTCGCTACGGCGATTAATTTTTACCTGATTGTGAGAATCGAGTTCAACACGAAGTGGAACAACAAGAGCCGAAAGCGCATCGTGACCAATCGCCACAAACACACCATCCATCGGTACTTCTTCACCAGTACCAAGCACAATCGAAGTCACTTTATCGGTTCCCTTAATTTCTTTCACCTCTGTTTTAAAATGGACTTTGATGCGTGGGTGCTCCATGACTTTTTTGTAGTTCACCGGCTCAGCTCGCAATACATCTTTTCGCACATACATCTGTACCGACTCGGCATGCTCTGCCAAAATCAGCGTCTCAATCGCCGATGAATCGCCTCCACCAATCACACAACACTTTTTGCCTTTAAAAAAGGCACCATCGCACAACGCACAATACGAAACTCCTTTGCTATTCAACTCTTTTTCACCAGGCGCACCAAGTTTTTTATGCTCAGTTCCGGTTGAATAAATAAGTGTTTTTCCGAAAAATTCTTTAGACTGAGTTTTTACACGAAAGGCACCAAACTTTCCCTCGGGTGCTGGCATTCGCGTAATCTCAGTCGCACGCGCGAACTCTAAAACTGCACCAAACTTTTGTGCGTGTTCCATAAAAACCATGCCCATATCGAAACCAGTAATAGAAGGAATTCCCGGATAATTTTCTACCAAGTGAGTAGTTGTAATAATACCACCGGGCAACTCGCCTATCACGAGCGTTTTCAAATTAAAGCGCCCAGCGTACATGCCTGCAGAAAGGCCAGCGACACCAGTTCCAATGACGATTACGTCGTAAAGTTGTGTTTCCATAGTGGCGAAATTATAAAGAATTTGGGAGCATCTGTAAAACCTAGTACAGTTGGTGCAAATAACAGGTCTCACAATACACAATCTCTGATCGATCTGGAGAATATGTTGTATTTATTTTTGCAGCACATTTTTCGCACTCACGTTGCCACAATTTTCGTGGATTTCGTTTTGCGAATCGGGCCTTATGCCTACACTCAGGGCATTTTTCAGGCACGGGGAATTTCCAAAGATCATACAGTTTTTGCTCCTGCGGAATGACTCGATAACTACGTTTACAGTTACTACATTCCAGCGCACCAGGAATTACCGTATTGAGACCTTCTTCTTTCCAACGATAGCCTCTATCAAGCGCTTCATCTCTAGTTAATGGATAATACTCAAACG
>CAYHBN010000027.1:0-16545 GCA_964354865.1 uncultured Candidatus Peribacteria bacterium | reverse complement strand
CCGACTATTATCTTGAACAAGTAGATCGCCCGGGGCAGTACTTTAAAATTGAAGAGGATGAAAATGGCAGCTACATAATGAACTCGAAAGATTTGTGTTTGGTTGAGTATTTGAAACAGTTGAAAGACGCCGGTGTGTGTAGCTTTAAAGTTGAAGGACGAAATAAGACAATGTATTACGTCGCAACAGTTGCACGCGAATACCGAAAAGCAATCGACGAAATGGAGTCGGGCAAACCATTTAATCGCGATCATTTAGTTGAGCTCGCGAAGACCTCGAACCGTGGATTTATTCCGGGATTTTTAGTACATAATCCACGAGATAGCGCTCAAGAATACGAAAAAAATCTGTCATACCAAACGCATGAATTCATGGGAATTATTCGCGGAATTGTAGAGAAAGACGGCAAAACCATGTACGAGCTTGAGGTGAAAGGCCGATTCGATGCGCCAATTGAGTGCGAGGTCATGACACCGACCGATACATTCATGGCAACGATCGATGGCTTTATCGCGAAAAATGGCGATGTACTCAGCGTAGTACACCCGGGCAGAAAAGAGTTTGTGCTTATTGAACTTCCGAAGCCGGTTCCTGTCGGGGCGATTCTGCGCAAAGAACGGGTTTGGCATAAGACTCCGCCGATGGTTTCGCACGAATGCGCGAAGGAGTCCTGTAAATGTTAATGACGTCTTCGAGTGTTTGAGGGTACGGAATGTTGCGACCAACCATAGGTAAAACCGCTTGACCAAGGCAAGGGATCTTTGAAGCAAGATCAACCCCTATTTTTTTTCGAAGCACACCAACTTTATCTACTGCCCTATTATTTGCATCCCATTCGTAATAATAGAAAGGCAAAGCAAATAGGTCATGATGATTTATAGGATTTTCATAAAGATATCCCTCTCGTTGCATCACGGCATCCTCATAATTTTTTTTCAAAATGGCCAGTTCACTATCGATATCTGCAATACGCTGCTTCGGCGAAGGTGACGAATCTATTCCAACTGAACGTTTAAGTCCACTATATAGCAGTTTTGCTCTATTGAGTTTTTGTAGTGACTCTTTCTCTCTTGTTAATACATTGATCTGATTAGTCAATCGCATTGGTTCTGCATACAACGATTCTAATTTTTCGCTAAATTTGGTAAATGCAGGATCGCTTTCAAGTACCCCACGCGCAGAAGGGATGGCGTCTACTACCTGAGTAAGAACTCGATAGCTTTTTGAATTATATGCAAAAAAATTCCCGTATAATCTTTTTATTTCTTTTAGTGAATCCTCTAACTCTTGCTCGGTGTGACTTAGTTCATGGAGTAAAAATATAAAAGCTTTTACGTCATTTAAGGGAATTCTCAAAACGATAACCCCATTCAGATAGCTATGGTTTCCCGATACCTCTTTTCCCGATATTTGAATGGAAAACTGACTAATATCTCGCGAAATTAAATCTTGTAATGAAACCGAGGCACCTGTTTCAGGATTTGTAATGGTAAGATTAACGAGACGCTTAAAATGATCTTGGCCAGATTTCGGCAGATCATCTACATATTCTGCAGTAGCAACACCAACCACCTTACCTTCAGCATCTTTTAATTCAAATGACGATGGCCATTGCTCAGCTGATTCATGAGCAACTTCACTTTGTACACTCACGTCAGCCGCAACGGTTGATGAAACAAAGGTCACCACGCCGTCTGCGGTTTGAGAACGCAACCCTGGCGATGTGGGTACTTCACCGTCATCAACTCCTTCTTTTTGTTTATTTACTGCGGAATTCATCGTGTCATTATACCATAAAATCCAGCACCACCTCAAGCGTGCCCGATCCTCCCCTATCAAACCGGCCTTCATACACACGCACGACGCATGACTGTTTTTTAAGGTAGGCGTAAAGCAATGGCTTAATAACGGGCATGCCATTTTGCGAATGAATGCCTTTTCCCGTAATAAACAGGATTTTGGTCAGCTTACGATCGCGACACTCCTCTAAAAATTCTCTCGCCAATCGTTGAACATCGTGAGGCGTCAAAACACCGCGATCGTGAAAATCAAATTCGGCTTGTGGCCTGCTCAGGTTGTCATATTTATTGTTTTTCTTCTCGCGCGGCTCTTTTTTGTGCTTTCCCATAGATTGAGTTTAGCACGACGCGGTATATTCGCCGTGATGCTCTTTGAGCGTATGGGATTTCATTACGACCTTAAACTTTTTCTCTATAAAAAATGAGGGGCGAATAACTTCTGAGTGCCTTTTTTTAAGCTCCTCGAAAATACCACAATCGTACCCAGCATTTTTGTATGCGTATGCTATAAGTTCAGCGCAGTAAAAACGCTCTTCATCCATCGTAAAATCAAAGTTATATGGTTTTCCTATCTGTTGTTGCGCATACATACAGGCCTTTTTTAGCTCGATCTTCGATAGATGTTTTGGCCGGAGAATAAGCATGGTGTCATATTCGCAAAAAATATCATGCACAGACACATACTCTACGCCATCACCGATCGCATGAATAAATCTTCGTCCTCCCACATAGAGCAACGTATGGGTAAATGGCCTGCCAATAATCAAACTCGAAAATCGACGCAACCCTCCGACGAGAACCGTATCTCCTTTTTTAAGATTATAAACAGCTTTTACAAAATCTAAATTATTTAAAAGATTCTTGCGGTGATGAATTATCATACCTCCAACAAAAAATATTGCATTGCTGAGAATTTTCTTCCACAGTGGGTAGTGAGGAGGAAAATTGTGAATTATATGATGTCTAAAATTCATATGTTCAAAAAAGAATTGCAATAACCATTTCACCAAAGGCAGTAAGCCTATTAAATGAAAGTTGGCTTTCGAGTGTAACGGGAATAGAAATCGTGCAATCGTGTGCAAGTGTTTCTTTAAATCTATCAGTAAATTGACACGTTGAATCATTCACAATCACATTGGTCTCTTTTAGGGTTCTCAGTGCGCCGATATTCAAATTTGCAGACCCTAAAAAAGATACTGTTCCATCTACGATAAGAGCTTTTGCATGGAGTGGTTTTGGGTACAGTAAGACTTTTACCTTCCATTCAGTATCTCTCAAAATTTTTCTCGCAATATATTTATTGAGACTATCTTGTAGGTTGGATTTCTGAGGAATAATAAGGGTTATAGAAACACCGCGATTTGCAGCATCTACAATGGCACGCGTGACAGCAGGGTGCCCAAGATACGCCATCTCTATAATGACTTCTTTTTTAGCCAGATGCAAAAACTCCTCGAATTTCGCCATTATCTCAAATTGTTTTCCATCATGTGAATGAATATTATAGGCAAATTCGACAGATGAACCTGCGTCAAAATCGTCAACCCACGAACCCTTTAGGCGATGCTGAAATTTACGGACAACCGTTTTGCTATCCATCTCGACCATGTAATCGTGGCGTGCTTTTTTCCCGTCGCAATCTTTATAATACTCATCTCCGATATTCATTCCACCAAGCATTAATATTTCTTCATCAAAAATAAAATATTTCGAATGATCCTTTGAAAAGTGATCTTTTAAAATAGTCACATTCTTGTGAGACAAAAGGGCATCGGAAATACTAAAATCAGGCTCTTTTTCAGTTGCCGGCTCATTGTAAAAAAAGAGAAATATTTTTGAAATGAGATTCCAAAAAAAATTCAATTTTGACTTAAAAAATCCGCGCCCTCCCGGTCCTCCTATCTCAAAAATACTTCCCAGTGCATCTTTGTAAATGTGGACCAGAACGCCGCGCTGCGCAGCTTCTAAAAGTTTTTTACCTATTTCAATTCCGATACCATCATTTTTCCAAATGAACATTTGGAAAAGAATAGTATGCTTCGCATTTTCAATATTATGAAGTAGTTGTCCAAAAGCCTCTTTGCCATCGACCAACAATTTCATTGTTTTTGTAAATTCAATAACTGAGTGATGATGGCTGAATAACAAATGTTTAGGGAATATTTTTTTAAGTTTGTGAAGTAATCCTTTCTCAAAAAGAACGAGATACCGGCCCTCTAGCTCAAAAATATTTCTATTAATATCGTTCAATAACACACCAACCTTGCCTTTTCGAGGATGTTTTCGACGCATTAAATTTTTAATTTTTTCGATGGCATTAAAGACATCTTTTCGATGTTGCATTTTTTAATTTTTCGTTTTACAGATTCACTCTTTTTAACCTGTTACATTATACCATAATTCTCTATACTAGGCTTATACTTAACTTTTATTCATATGAAAAAACGATACGGCATTTGGATCGACCACAACCAAGCACATATTTTTACCGTCGATGAGACACAAGTAATCGGAACCGAAGTGCTTACGTCAGAGGTAGAGGCACACCACAAAGGAGGTATTAATAGCAGCGAACATTCAACGCTTTCTAACCAGACAAGTCACGATACCCGTCGCAATAACGAAACCACCAAGTTTGCCAAACAAGTTATGGCAAAGATTCATGATGGCAGCGAAATTTTGATTTTTGGACCATCGACAGCAAAGAATGTTCTCAAAAATGAGATTGCTGATAATAAATCGATGAAAAACGCAGTTGTAACGGTTAATGTTGCAGACACAATGACCGATAATCAAATGAAGCAAAGTGTGCAGGATTTCTTTGCGTTGGAGCGCAAGGCCTAATCTATTGATAACAGAATAATATCGTGTTATGTCTAATGTCGACTATGTCAGAAATATCGACTGTTATTTGGGACGGTGACAATACCCTTTGGGATTGGATGGGCTACGCCGTGCCCGCCTACGAGGCAATGTGTGAAGAAATTGCACGAATTGCAGATACGGATTTTGAAACGACAGCCGCCGCAATGAAAGCTTTTTATGCTGAGAAAGGCACTCTTGAAGATCCTCGTGTTATTCAAGGACTCAATGGCGCTGGTTTTTTTAATAATGTCGAAAATTTCGACCAAGACGCAACCATTTCGCGCGTACAAGGTGTATTTTCAAGAGTAAGACGAGCAAATTTACATCTCTATGATGGCATTGAAGAACCGCTACAGCTCATTCATGGCCGGGGATTAAAACAAATTCTTCTGACTGATGCACCAGAACCACAGGCACGGGCACGAATTCGACATGCAAACTTATCTTTATTTTTCGACTCGATACATGCAATGCCAGGCCCTGATATTCGCGATCTTCCAACTCATTTTCAGAGATCACTCACAGAGCGGGCCAACGAGCCCATTACTCATATTGCACCGAATGAAAAGCCGCATAGCGATTTAGAAAGTATTTTGGACATGACACGTGAACAAATCGCCCGACAGGTTGTCATGATAGGCGATAACGATGCAAAAGATATGGGTTTGGCGCGACTGTATGGGTGTAGAGGAATTCACGCCGCCTATGGCGCAGCAAATCCAGCTGACGTTGCGCGCATTCAGAGGTTTGCGCCGCAGCGCGTTGCAGGACGAAACATGCAACTATCAAAACCACAGAGCAGCGCAGAGGCAACCGACGCCGTACCAGGTTCACAAGCAGATAAAAATCTCATTCGCGTGGCACGACATCCGAGTGAAATAATTGGGCTTCTGTGCTAGAATAGGAGATATTTCTTAACAAAAATTACTATGCGTACCAAAATACTCATTCCGCTTGGCATTTTAGTGCTCGTTCTTAGTGGCTGCAGTCTTTTTTCAACAGAAGAAAGTGCTACACCAAATCCATCGGAAACCCTTGCTACATCGACAGAAACGGCGCCTGCTCCGGCTGCCACAGCTACTGCACAATCAGCCAAAAATGTAACGACCCAAAAGTCAGTCACCGTGCCAACAACCCAGATTGTAATGAGTAATTTTGCTTATTCACCTAGCACACTTACCGTCAAAAAAGGCACGAAAATTACCTGGAGAAATAATGACAGCGTTGCTCACACGGTAACCTCAGATCAAGGCGAAGAGCTTTCGAGCGCCCTTCTCGGTAAAGGCGACGAATACAATCATGTTTTCAATAACGTAGGAACCCACACCTATCACTGCGCTCCGCACCCAAAAATGCGTGCAACGGTGACGGTAATAGAATAATCAAAACACATTGCACATGAGCGCTCCACACGTATAAACGGGAGCGCTTTTGGCATAGCACCAGTTGGAGTTTTTTCTTTCACTTAATTAATCTTACAACAGATTCTCCAAGAGAACTGCCGTCACCTCTGTTGAGATTACCGTTAACCTTAGTATTATTGGCACCAATCATACTAGAATTACTTAAACCTGTGCGCTGATCAACAAGCTCATCGGATTTTTGCAGATTATTAACTGTAGCCTTTGTCTCCTTTTCATAAAAATGACGTTGCCCCGCATTACGATATTTTGCCCAAATAATGTAGTAATAGATAAAGCCTAGTGTGTAACCCACGAATCCTAATCCACGAATATCATCATCAACTGAAATAAATATTGAGGTACCAATGAATACGCCTACCAATTCAATAAGTGCCGAGAAAAAAAACAACTTTACTTTGTTAATGGGAACAGAGCCCATAGTTTCACCACTTCGAGCATTTACTGAACAATAATGCACAATTTTAATATCTTTTTGAAAATAGCTATATACCCAAACTGGCAAATAGGCTGACTTCCATGACAAACCATCGACATGTAACTCTTCTGAAAGCCACATAACGCCGCGATTATAAAAAGTCAGGCTTTCATTTGCCTTACAGCGAGCGATATCTTTAGATTGTGTAATCAAAAGAGGCTTAATGTTATCAGTATTAGTATCACGTTTCTCACTGGCATATCCTTTTAAAAAATTAGCATTCCAATCGACACAATTCTCAGTATCAAAAGGCATGATCGCATTGATAATGTTATTGGTATTCGTGTTAACATTTTGATTCAACTTCTCTGTCGATGACTCGATAGTTAAATCGTCAATTAATAAATCAAACTCCCTTTTAATACTATAAAGATCTGCATCATAACGTGTACTTCTGTGCTTTCCGTAGCCAACGGTATAACTTCGCACCAAATGTTCACCCTGACCGACTAACGTGCTGTGACCCTTTATATCAACAATCATATACGGGAAATACACACCCATGATATTTTCAGTAGTGAACTCTTTTTTGAAAATCGGATGTGCATAAAATTGGCGCTTTTTAACGAATTCCTCAATTTTAATGCATGCAGCAGATTTCTCTAACTTGAAAGGTAAGACCATATCTGGCACGGCACCATTGGGGACTTGTTCATTGATTGATAAGCTGTGCCTACACCAATGACATCGCGCAGAAGTCGACTCTTCAGTATTTACAACAATAGACGCCCCACAAGCAGAACACTTAAAAGTGAAAATTTGTTTCGCATCGGCAATAATATCTTTGGCACCACCGCCAACAATTTCACCTTTTAATTGATTAATATCGTCAGCTTTTACAGTCGGTGGAGCAAACGAAGAACGACACATCGCACACTTTAATTGTGTCGTTTTTACATCGAAAGAAATATCAGTCGCGCCGCAGAATGGACAGCGATTCAGACCATTTTTTAAGCCTGAATCACTGCCGATAATAGTTTTTTGTGTCTGTTCCATGATTAATTTGCCGCAGCAGGAGGCGTAGATTGATTTTGAGGAACAGATGATTGATTCGGAACAGGTGTTGGTGTTGCTGGCTGTACAGGATTAGTACCAACTGGATTAGTCATTCCGCCGGCGCCGCCCATCATGCCGATTCCCATACCCATTCCCATCACACCAGAAGTTCCTGCATTATTGCCCGCTGCATTAACTCCTTCTGCAATTTGTGATTGAGCATATGCTGCACCAACCGTGCCCTGCATAAGAGTACCGGTATTGAATTTATTGATAAGATCGACACTTGGTTGATCCCAATCAAGACCCATCGGTTGAACATTAACAACACTCAAACCGTAACGGCTTCCCCATTGAAAATTAGCTTCTACCGCTTCATTGAGCGCTTTTGCAAAAACAACAGTTCCACCCTGAATGTCGTCGATAGATTTTCCTCCTTTGGTAAACAATGAAAGTGCCGCCGCAAGAGAACCAATAAAACCGGCAAAGAGAGAATCCTCTACTCCGGCATCGCCGTCTCCGATTACAAATTCATTACGTCCCTGCCCGCTCGCGATATCAACTGGAATTAAGTTTTTAAATAACAAAATAGGATCCACTACTTTAATCGTGTACGTACCGTTAGAAGTAACCGCCAACATTGCATTAGCGTAATTAGCATCTTTATAGCGAATAGGATTTTGAGTTCCGTATCGTAAACCGGCAATATCTTTCAAATTTACATAAAAGACGAATTGCTGATTGCCTGGCATGCCACCAAATTTAAATTGTTCAAAACTGGCTCCGAATGTAGAAGCTAAAAATCCACCGCCTGAAAACATCGATTTAGCCTCTGGTACATTTTCAGAAGTATAGGTATAGCCGCCTGCTTCGGTAATTACTCCTGTTATGTTGCCATTTTCTACCGCAATTAAAGCGGTCCCATCGGGAACTAATATTTTCGAACCATTCGTAATAATATTCTGATTATCTTTCGTGTTTTCGCCACGACCTGCATTGGTATTAAGAAAAACACCCTTCGCTAAAAGAGTATGATCTCTCATCGTTGCCGGCGGCGCGATATAATCTAACCATTGGTTTGCAAACTGTCCTCCTAATGCTCCTGTAAATGCTTGTATAAAGCCCATTGTATTGATATTAAAAAATATTTGATTCGTTGTATTATATCATGCTCATAAGAGTCCTCAAATTCGATTTATGATTTTGCGTTTTGCTTATATGAGATTATCCACAATATTCGCAGTAGTAATGCACGTAAAGCTTGAGTCTGAATATACGTTCTTAAATGAGATTGGCATGCCGACAGATTCTTTCCATTTACACTCATAGGCAATGATTTCTTTGCCCGAATTTACCGATTCTACAAAATCCACTTCAGACCCCTGCCGATTTCTCCAAAAATGTATTTCGCTAGTACGTTGACTATAGGCTCGTTCTTTTATTTTTTCTGCAATAAAAAAATTCTCGAAAATCGCTCCTTTGTCGGGTCGAAGTTCAATTGGATCTGTATTTCCTATTAGTGCATTCCGAATTCCTACATCGTAAAAATATATTTTGTGGCTCTTATTTATTTCTTTTGTTTTGTTTGTATACAAAGGAGTTAAACGGAAAATAATAAAAGCCTGTTCGAGTAAATTCACGTAGTTGTAAATGGTATCTCGACTCACTCCAACTTCTTTTGCAAGTTCTGTGTATGAGATTTCGCTTCCTACGCGCAACGCGAGAAGTTTTACCAATTTTTCAAATGCAAATGAGTTACGAATATCTCCAAATATAAATAAATCTTTGAACAAATAATCCCCTGCCAATTCTTTTATCAAGAGTGCTTTTTCTTCGCGCGACTCAGCATTAACAATTGCCGGATACATGCCGAACGTCATGTATGAATCAAGATTTTTATTCACCGATATTTTTCCATACGCATCGACAACTTCTTTAAGAGACAACGGATACATATAAAATTTGCGATTGCGACCGGTCAACGGCTCATTTAGCTTATTTGCTAATTCAAAAGAAGATGAACCTGTTGCGATAACGTTTGCCCCTTCAACATTGTCTGCAATAAGTTTGAGCGTAATTCCAATATCTTTAATTCTTTGTGCCTCGTCAATTACCACCAACTCATACCCCGAGACGAGCCCTGCAAGTTCTTTGGCCGATCTATGTTCAAGTAACGCCGCGTCTTTTGGATCATCTCCCTGTAAATAGAGCGTTTTTGAAAATTTAGATAAGATGGATTTTATTAACGTCGTTTTACCTACTTGTCGTGCACCATACAGTATAATAACTGGCTTTTTCCCAATATTTTCGAGGAGTTGGTCAAAAAGAGTACGTACATAATTCATGGGTATAGTATACAAAATAGATACCTAAAATGCAAACTAACATAATAATATCAGGTAATTTAAACCATCGATGGTCTCAACGGATAGGCAGCGTTTGGAGCTCCTTGTGGTGCGAAGTGCGAACTGTAAGCGAGCGGTCGAACTAGATATGATACAATTTTACTATGGAAAATATACAGCCGATTCCTACAACAAATACTCAGACGACCAATAAAACACTTCTATTATTCATTGCGATATCAATAATTGGGATTCTTACTAATGCTTACTATGGGGCATTTGTATATTTTGGTAACCAACTCCCTGCCTGGCTTATGACCATTGGTTATATTTCCAGCTTTACGGACTCAGCAGTATCACTATATCTGGCTTCTAAACTTCTTGTTTTACCCGGCAATTTCAACAAAGCTATTGGGTTATCTATCTTCTTTTTTGTCGTATTTTTGATTATGAAATTAGCTGGTGTTGGATTGCTCTTTTTTTCTGCAGGCTTGTTGATTATAGGTGCCGCTCTACAGTTTATAAAAACTGCCTATAACGCTAGTTACTTTCAAACTTTGTTATTAATAGTTATCCAAACCGTAATAGTATTATTAATAAGTCTTTCCATCCGTGCTCTAATTAAAATTCTCGAGTTCCTTTTCTAGGCACGGAATATTAAGAGCTTTGAAGTGAGCAGCCGATATTTTGGAAGCACCGAAACCTTGCTTTAAGGTTTCAGATAGTTTCACCTGCCGTTTGAAACATGGAGCTCCTTGTGGAGCGAAGTGCGAACTAATCTAGCTTAATTCTTCTAAAGAATTAATTAAACTGGTCATTTTCACAATCTGGGCATCGTTGTGAGCATCTCGTTGAGGTCCCAGATCCCAGCATTCTTTGGTATCAACAAATTTTATATCGAGCTCGCCATCCCCAGTTATAGACATAAAAAGATTTTCTCCAACCAAGTCAGGCATCATGTCGTATTGATCAACAGTAGCTTTAAACCATTTGATAAAGCGTCTTAACTTGGCACGATTGCTATCATTTTGCATGGCCTCTCTGAGAAATTCGGTCAATTCAGTTTGAGGTACATATACATTCACACATTTCATTGATTCTAAGTCTATTTTCTTTTGCAAAACAGCAGTATTACCGCCTTGGCTTTGGATTAAAAATTGTTTAGGAATAAATTCTTGGCCTCCGTTTTCATTGAGTGCGGGTAACGTGTGCTGAGGTTGGTGCACTTTTATGGTGGGATCGCGCTTTGAAATTTTTAAAACATAATCAGCGTGTTTACCGATCACTACATTGCCGAAATAACCGCTAGAGAAATCAAAACTTTCTATAGCAACATCGGGCTTAAAAATTCCTGAAAGAGCCCTCTGTCCCTCGACTTGAGCGTCTTGAGGAAATAAAACTGTCGTGGCTGTTGAAGAAAACTGCTCCGCGAGTTTGGCAACATACTGATGCCAGTAATGAAGCAAAACTTTCTTGAGTTGCGGACTATTTGGATTTAAAAAATCTGTACCTTGGTGGTTTGTAAGAAATGAAGACATGTCTTCTTCCCCTATCATCGCTTTTATAAGATCGAGATGATTTACATTAAATACTTGCACTCCCGAGAGCAGATTGAACACTGTCTCTAAACGTATCGGATCAAAGTCAGTACAGTACTCCATTAAATATATAGCAACACCAATTTGGGATTGAAGATCTCCAATATCGATTTGAGCTTCAGGTGAGGTTTCTGATGCGTGTTTGCTAAACAACAAATCTCTAACTTGACTGCGAATCTTATCAGTAATGTCGACCGATTCAAGCTCTGCCTCAAATTTATCAAAAATGGCCATACTCAAAATTATATATATCACCAATACAGTAACATATTTAGCCATATCTGTAAATGGAGCGGGTAACGGGAGTCGAACCCGTGTCTTAGCCTTGGGAAGGCCACATAATAGCCGTTATACGATACCCGCGTTTTAAATTCCGCCGCCATTATACACGCAGAGGGTAGTACGGTACTATGTAGATACGTATGCCGTATGCGAGTATTTTGAATTTTATCGGAGAAACTCTCTCACTCGGCGTCAGTTCAATAGTCATGGCGCTGCTTCTGAATCGATCACAGATTCGGTCGTTTTCTAAGTTTTTCATTTCGTGGTTTGTGCTTTTCTGTAGCCACATAATCGTACTCGAAGTTATTCTGGGCGTTTTTAATATACTAACCTATGCGAACGTTTCAACCGGGGCATATGTACTCGGATTTGGGGCGCTCATTGTATTTTTCACACACGTACAAAAGAAGATGGTGGTGAGCGCGAAACCTGAGTATCCATCAATAATTCTGACGCTGTTACTTTTTGCGCCAATTGTTTTCTTACTTTTTGTAAAAACAATGAATGCGGCATTGCAGATTCCATTGGAGTACGACAGCATGGTCTATCACCTGCCCTTTGTGGTTGAGTGGTTCACCACGCAGGGAGTAAATAATCTCTATTACAGTGCGTTTTCAGGCCCGCTCTCCTACTACCCAAGCACCTACGAACTCTTCGATCTGTGGACTGTACTGCCTTTTGGGAATGACTATTTTGTAAACCTCCTCACTTTTCCACTTTTTATTGTGTTAGGAGTGGTGCTGTGGCGAATTCTTCGAAACGTTGGCGTCGAAAAGAACATAGCTCTCGTTGCAACTACACTCCCCTTTTACATGCCGATTTTTTTGCATCAAGCGGGACTGCCTCTCGTCGACTTATTTTTTACCGTAACGTTTTTAATTGCGATTTATTTTTTGCAAGAAATCACACTCGAAAAAGAGAATAAGACACCTGCAAACTTCTTACTCTTCGGGCTCGCTTTTGGCTTATTCATAGGCACAAAGTACCTCGGACTCATGTATGGCGCACCAATTATTGTATTTTCAGCGGGGATACTTTTTTACAACGCAATGCACAAAAGAAAGTCGAATAATAAAATGATCTTAGCCGTCCTTTTTGGAATCCTACTAACGGGATCGTTCTTTTATATTCGCAACTGGCTAAACACGGGAAACCCGATATATCCTGTCGATCTTAGTATAGTGGGCTTACGGATTTTTGAGGGAGTAAAAGGAGCAAATGGAGCACTCACCTCTACCGCACTTTCACAAACCCTTTTTGAGTTTGGAAAAATGAAAGAATTCGTAAAAACTTTTTTTTATCTTACTGGACCGTTTGGAGTGATTTCGATCGGCATGCCCCTTGTTTTACTCGCATTAAGCATTGTCTCATTCATTCGTAATCGAAGAACAACGCTTATAGCAAATAAAACTGCGTTAACCTCGTTATTGCTCGCAATCGCCACAGCCGTATTTTTCTATCTCTACATTCGCGCCCCCTATACTGGCCAAGATCTGCCACAAAACATTCGTTACGCGATGCCTTTTTTGGTAATGGGAACGGTATGCATAGGCTATTTTGTGCAGGTATTAACACAAACATTTCGATGGATTCCTCGAGTATTTTTTTATGGTGCCGCTTTTCTCGTCTGTACATTTTCGTTTGTGCACCTTGTGGTGAACCCTTCTGCGACGATCGCCTATAGCGATAAAGTCATGATCGATTACCGCATATTGTGGACATACAAAATACAATCACTCGAACTCGCTGCGGCCATTCTCAGTTTTTTCGCGGGAGTATACCTTATAATTTCAAAGAAAATCGCGAAAAAAACGCACCTCATTGCCACAACAATGCTCTTTATTATCTCGCTCTCCCTCAGCGTCAATTTCGTTCACTTTACGGCTACTGAAAGGGAAATACTTACGCCCCACTGGCTCACGTTCTGGTTCAAAGACGACCAAAATACCTTTGATTATTTCGGTGTAGCAGAGTGGTTTAATACGAATGCACCACATGCCAAAATCGCCTACACAGGATTTAACTTTCATTACCCACTGTACGGCAGACAGCTAGCTCGAGAAGTTGATTACGTGAACATTAACGAATGCAGTGAATGCAGGTATAGTGACTATCGTTACGCTGAAAAATCGCTCAGACGAGACCCGAATTACGAGAACTGGATGCTAAATCTTAGAAAGAAACAAAAGGAATATCTTGTGGTTAATCCCGTGAGAATTACCGGGGTAGAAAGCTACGAATTCAAGTGGGCGTTGGAACATCGTACCCGATTTACAGAAGTATTTACCGTTCACAACATGCACGTATTCTCAATTGCACATGATTAAAAATCTCATCGCAAAATTCGGACCGTTTATAAAATATTGTGTAGTGGGAGCTCTCGGCACATGTATCGATCTCGCTTCGCTCTATGTGTTTGTTGAATATGTGCACATTCCCCTTGTTCCAGCCACAATTCTGTCGTTTCTGTTGGCAGTAGCGAATAACTACCTTATTAACAAAACATGGACTTTTAAAAACAAATCGAAAAACAACAGAAAACTGTTCGTAAAATTTCTGATCGTCTCAATTGGTGGGTTATTGCTGACACTTCTCTGCATGCACGTGCTCGTTAGAATTTTAGGAATCTGGTACATGTTTTCAAAAGCGATTACATCATTGGCGGTTCTTACCTGGAATTTTCTTGCAAATAAGTTATGGACGTTTCGTCTCAAAGAGCGAATAATCGAGCTGCCAAGCCATTTTACGTATGACCTTTCAATTATTATTCCCGCATACAACGAAGAAAATCGTATAAGAAATACACTCTTGAGCATAAGCGACTTTCTGACTCAAAAGAAAATAAATGCAGAGATACTTGTCGTCGACGATGGGAGTAGCGACACTACTCGTCACGTTGTTGCGAAATTCCAAGAAAGAGATGCTCGTGTAAAAATGATTACATCGTCGAAGAATTTCGGAAAAGGACACTCAGTAAAAAAAGGAGTAGAGGCAAGCCGAGGAAAATTAATTCTTTTTACCGATGCCGACAACTCAACACCGATCGAAGAGTACGAGAAACTGCTCAAACGAATGCACGAAACACAGTCGCAAATTGCGATCGGATCTCGGTATCTTCACGATAGTGATATTAAAATCAAACAACCATTTTTGCGCATTCTTATTGGCAGAATGGGCAACTTACTCATTCGTCTTTTTCTCATCGACGGCATTAAAGATACTCAGTGTGGCTTTAAATTATTTGAACACAAAGTTGCGCGTGAGATTTTTTCATTTCAAAAGGTACATCGTTTTGCATTCGATATGGAGGCACTCGTCATCGCCGACAACATGGGATACAAAATTGTCGAAGTTCCCGTCAGCTGGTTTAACTCAACAGAAAGCCGTGTACGGCCAATTAAAGACGCACTTCGGAGCCTTAAAGACTTACTCTTCATTAAACTCAATCTGTGGTGCGGACGGTATTCCTCTGACTAAATCCAAATATCAAAAACAAAATAACCAGCCCGACGGAGAGAGCAGTAAATCTCCAGTCGCCAGTTCGCGTCTGAAGATACTCACCAAAATGCGGCATATATGCGTCGATATTCAAATGTACAACTTGGCTTATTTTTTCAAAAACAGGGTTGCTCTTACCTACCCACACCCACGGTGATCGCAACAAAAGATAGGTCAGCGAAATAGCAATTTGTGCAGCTATCAAAACAGCACAGAGAAATCGTAGAAAGGATTTTTTGAGCAACAAAAAAACAAACGCAACCGCCGGCATAGCAACAGGAATCATTTCTATAAGATACCTACCTGTGGGAGACCACCCACCCCACCAGTCCGAAAAAGTGAGCTGCAATAGGTAGCCAGGAAGTAAAATGAACGCGAGTAACAGAAATTGTTTTGGCGCTTTTCTAAGCCATATAGGTAGACCCACGAACATGAGTAACAGCGCCGGATTATTTGTAAAAAATCCTTTTGTTGAGTCAAAAAAAGTAGCCGCTAAAGACTTAAGGGGAGAGAGCAGAAAAAGCTGCCCGCCAGCAAATGTCTGACTTGGCAGTAGAACGCCGTACCACTCATACAACTTGAATTCAAACAGTAGCAGTAGGACAAAAGGCGCAAGAGAAAGAGCAAAAACCTCTTTAATTCGCGGCTTCAAATCCTTTTTATTTCGTACAATTTGAATCAACGCCAAGAACCCAATCAATGCAAACGGCAGCAGGACTTTTACATGTATCCATGGACCAACTCCCAAAAGCAATCCCAGTAAAAAATGTTGCCACACACTCCTGTTTTTATTTTCAAGGAGCAACAATGCCCCAAGGGTAAGTGAAGCAGTAATGAGATTAGGAAAAACATACCCGACCAGTGAAAGATACGAGACAGAAGAGAACAAAACGAGAGACGCAAATAGTGCCGCACCAACACTTTTGGTAACACGCACACACCAAAAATAGGTAAGCACAATCGTTAAAAGCCCCAGCAACAACATCGCAATAATCGCACCCCTGTTATAACCAAAAATCTTTACAAATGGAGAAATGAGAATTGGTATTCCCGGATTATGCAGCGAGTACAAGGTGGGGCTCTTGGCGTTAAACTGAATGGGAACGTGAAGATCGAGTTCTGAGCCAGAATAATAGGAAAAATAGCGCTTTAAGTCATAGTCATTGCGCAGATTAAAGTCACGATCTTCTAGAAAACTCCCAGTCATAACCAAATAATGAACCTGATCGCCACCAAGGTTTTTGCCCGCTGAGTAACGAGCAA
>CAYHBN010000026.1:0-17252 GCA_964354865.1 uncultured Candidatus Peribacteria bacterium | reverse complement strand
CGATTTTATAGCGGCGAATGAATGCGCCGATTCGAGTGAGTCGTGGGTCGCCGCCGCGTGTAGAAGGGCCACCTAACTTGTCTGCATTAATAACCATTGAGCGAAATTTGAACATTTTGAATGGTTTCCGTTTTTTTCCTGCGCGGACTCCTTTATAAAAAACAGGACCAGGGGATTCTCGTTTAATAAGAGCAGCAATGGTGAGTAAGAGCGGAGAAAAAAGTGCGAGGCCAACGACCGCGCCAACAATATCAACGCCTCTTTTTACTATAGTTCCTAGCTTACAGTTGATGTGTTTCATTGTTTTGGGAAGATAAAAATAGTTTTAAAGGCAAATCGTTGTTAGGCGATTTTTTTTCAAGAATCTTGAAATCCTTCTTTTTCCCATTTTGAGAACCATGTACGAAGTCGCTTAAATCCTTCTTTAATTTTTTTAGGATCACCCGCAAATGAAAGACGAATGTGACCTTCAGCGCTTGGACCAAAGGCTGCGCCCGGAATAACAATTACATGAGCTTCGTGCAAAATGCGTAATGTAATCTTAAAAGAATCTACATCTGGGCGGTTGATTTTTACCAAAATATAATATGCACCTTTTGGTTTCACATAGGTGACGAGCGGGCTTAGTCTGTCTAGTTCTGCACACATCGCATTGCGGTTCGCGGTCATTTTTTTAATGAGTGCCTTTACGGGAGCTTTCGGTCCTTTGAGTGCAGCAATAGCAGCTTTTTGTGAAATAGCAGGAGCACAAATCATGACTGCGTCATGTACTTTAAGCATGTGGTCAATAATGCCACTGTCTGCAAATGCGTAGCCTACCCTATACCCGGTCATCGAGAATTTTTTCGAGAAACTTCCGCATAAAATAACGCGGTCTCGAATTGATTTAATTGCAGCAGGAGTTACATGTTTTACACCATCGTACGTCAAAAAATCGTAGGTTTCGTCAGTAATTATGATCAGATCGTGTTTGATCGCCAGTTTTGCCAATTCTTCGATCTCTTTTTTGCTCATGACTGCACCTGTTGGATTTCCGGGATTACAGAAAATGATTGCACGCGTTTTTTTTGTAATTATTTTTTCGCAGGCCTTTATATCGAGCTTCCAGCCGGCTTTTTCATTGAGCGGCGCTTGAATAGGCGTTGCACCGAGTTGAATAATTTGTTCAGTGTACGATGCAAAAGATGGTTCAGGGATAAGCACTTCGTCGCCTGGGTCAATGACCGCAGTGAGTGCGCAGCACAGTGCTTCTTGGCACCCGGCCGATACCATAATTTCTTTTTTTGCTTTCACGTTTTTGATCCCTTTCTCTTTCATTAAAAACTGAGCAATCAGTTGTCGTAGTTCGGTAATTCCTGGTTCAAGGGTATATTTTGCGGTGCTTAGTTCTGTCAGCGCTTGAGTTACGGCTTTTTTAATGTGTGGGGGAGTATCGACGTAGGGAATTCCTTGTCCAAATGAAATAATATCGGCGCCCGTTTTTTCAGCAAAGTCATCGGCCAAAATAGACATCTCCTTTATTGGAGAGATGACGATTTTCTGCACTCGTTTTGATATATTTTTTGTCCGATATGTGTGGCCGCTAGCGGCTATTGCAGATCTATTCATAGTCGGGCGTTATACTACCACGAGACGCATTAAGTCGTAATGACTTTTTTGATGGATTTAAAAAGTATCAATGTGTAGGTGAGTGCTGCGGCGCAAATCACAATAATAACGGAAACTTTGAATTGAAGTAACATATACGTAACCGTGCTCATTGCAATAAGACCTACGCACAAAGGAATAACGATTTTTTCCATTTTCAATGTTACGTGCTGAATTGTTCGTATGTCGTATAGCAGTATGCCGAACATGACTGCTTGTGCAATGACCGAAGCAATTGCGCTCCCGATAATTCCCCACACGGGAATAAGTAAGCAGTTGCCTATGATACTTAACGCAGCGCCAGCGGCTGTCGATTTAACTACCATATTTTGTTTGTCGTGAGCGTAGAGTGCGGTGGTCAAAATTCCTGCGAAAAATGCAAAAATATTCATGCCAAGCAGTATGCGAAATATCGTTATTGATTCCGCATATTCTCCGCCAAAAAGTGCCGGGATTAGTTCTGGAGCAACTAATTCTCCCCCCACAAAAAGAGGGAGTCCCACGAATGCAATAAATGTTATGCTTTTTGTTAGTATTCGAGAAAAATGTTCCGAATCTTTGCGTGCACTTCGTGCAAGTTCCGGCAAAAAACCTTGCGTAATAAATCCGGGAATCATATTCAAAAGAAGTGGAAGTTTTTGTGCAGCCCCATAAATTCCAAGTGCATGTTCATTTAAAATCCAACCAATCATGATTGCATCGAATGAGAAGACTAAAATCATAAAACCGCTTTGCAGGCCGAAAATATATGAACTTCGTAACATCTCTTTCATATCTTTGAGAAATACTTTCGAACGGGTAATAAGCTTGCTTCGGTACAGTACAATAGCTTCAAGCATGATCGCAAAAAGGCTACCAGCGGCGTAAACCATTAAGAGGCGGAGTGCATCTTTTTGCATATACATCAGAGGAATTCCGACAACGATGAGCAATGCCGATGTTGAAAGATTAATAAGTGCTTCTGTTTTTGTTTTTTCGCGACCAATCATTACTCCCGCGCTAAAATCTTTAAAAGAGTCGCACATGAAAATTATGAGTGTAACAATGACCACTCCATTACTGAGTGCAATTTCTGTGGTGCTGGTGATGATGGCTATAAAGAGTAACACCATCACTATGCTCACAAGTAAGAGCTTTAAGGTGAGTCCCGTTCGTATGTAATGTTCTTGTTCTTGTGGTGTTCCGCGTGCACATTCTCGTGTGACGAAAACGGCTAATCCACAGTCTGCTAAAACTGAAAAAAGGCCGATATGTGCGAGGACATACGTGGCGATTCCGTATTCCGTTACTCCTATAACGCGAGCGGCTAACACGATAAAAACTGCACGAAAGGCTTTACTTACTAGCTGTCCGATCGATATCCATGCGACATTTTTGAAAACGTGAGAGTACCCCGACATGTTTGTATGGTACTGAATCACCGCTTCTCATGCAAACGCACCTTAATTTGTGTATGATTGGCATCGATGAATAATTACTCACTTTTCAAAAAAATTTCAAAATATTTTTTAGTGTTAACGGCTCTCGTTCCGCTTGTTGTAACGAGGTTTAGTATCTATCCGTTCGTGTTTGGGAAATCCATTTTGTATACAGGATTAGTTGAACTGTCATTAATATCGATTGCGCTTTATTTTCTTTTTGAAGCTCACCGCCACAATGTTACGACTTCTCGAGTCAGCGCAATTCAGTGGGGGATACTAGCTTTTCTGTGTGTTTCGTTGCTTTTGAGTACCATTTTTTCATCTTCTCCATACATTTCGTTTTGGGGAACAACAGAAAAAGGTGATGGATTCTTTTACTACATTCATTTCTTTTTGTTCGTGATTTTGTCCTCCATGCTCTTTGAGAAAATTGATTGGCAGCGTTTGACGAAAGGATTTATGGGCACTGCAGTAATTATTTCGTTGCTTGCTTGGGGAGAGCGTTTTTCTTTTTCCGGTATTGATTTTCAGCCTGTTTCATCGCTTGGAAATCCTGCGTACCTCGCCGCCTATTTATTGTTAGCGCTTGCATTGGTAGCAATCACGACTCCGAAAGTGGAATCTGAAAAATACAAAGAGTCATATATTGCATTGTATGTTTTTGTGGGGATGACGCTCATTATGTTGCAAGTGAGAGGCGCAATTCTTGGCTTGGGTGTGGGGATATTCGGATATGCACTGTATACCGCAGTGTATTCTCATAAAATAACTGCTCGAAAATTCGCTGCAATTTTTTGTGTGAGCGTCGTTGTGCTTGCCTCGATTTTTATTACGACACGTAAGAATTCCTTTTGGCAACATATCCCTGTTGTGAAAAAGTTTGCCGCGATTTCTACCGAGAGCGGTTCTGTCGCAGAGCGTTTTTCTGCATGGAATGCGGGGGTAAAAGGATTTAAAGCTCGTCCTCTCGCGGGGTGGGGAAATGAGCAATTCGATGCAGTTTATAATGAATATGGAGTAACCAACATTGAGAAGTACAAAGAGAGTTGGTTTACCGGAGCTCATAATAAGATAATCGATGTTCTCGTAACCGGTGGGGTTGTAGGGCTTCTTGCATATGCGTTGCTCATTGGCTCTATACTTGTCGGGTTGAGAACAAAACCCTTAGCCCTGGCCCTTTTTGTGGCATACCTTATTCAGAATATGTTTATTTTCGATACCATTTCGTCTTCGATGGTTTTGTTTTCAATCGTCGGCTATTTGTTTTTTGAGCGAAAAAATGAGGTACTTCAAAATCCAAAACACTGCGGCGCTTTTGTGTGTCGTCTTTTGTCGGTAGTTGTTATTGTTGCGGCGCTTGTTTCATTAACCTACACTGTCGTTATTCCTTTTGTGCAACAACGGGCATTTAGTAATTTTTTGCGTGTCTCTTCCGGTGAAAAACTTGAGTCTCTTTTTGATTCTGCGACGACTCCTTTTAACGCTCATCAGCAACCTACAAGAATCGCGATTGTGAATCTTTTACGTGATTACGACGCGGTTAAAGATGTTCAGGGGCGTCAGTTTTTTGCGCGTGCAGTTGTAGCCCTTGAAGAGGTGCATCGCAAAGATCCGCGTGATATGCAGACCGTGGTAGCCCTGTTAGAAAGTTATATCGACTTGGGCGAATTTGAGAGCGCTTATTATGCGAAGGCTGACGAATTGGCAAAAGAAGCCCTGACATACGCGCCTCAGACATTTAAGATTATGCATTTGCGCAGTGTGGCACTTGTTGGTCAGAAAAAATATGTTGAGGCACGTGAACTTCTTGCATCAGCTCTTTCAAAATTTCCCAACTCGGTAAGGACAAAGATTTATATCGCTTTTGAAAAAAATCAAACAGCGCCAGCGGAATCGCGTGCAGGTAGTGCTCAAATTTTAGACTCGGTTGATGCCCAGTATTTAACCTTAGAAAAACGTGATTTTTCTACTTCGTTGTTGCTTTTTGCGCAGCAAAAAAATACTGCCGGAGTGGCTAAAATTGCAGCACTCGCGCTATCTCGATATTCTCAGGACAAGCATTTTTATCAATTTGCATTAACGTCATGCATAGTCGAGAAAAATGCAGAAGCATTTTTGAAAGTACTCGATAAAATGGCTCTGGCGCCCTATGCGGCTTCGCTTCCACTTTCTCAATGGAAAGACACTGCGGCGCAAAATAATTGGGATGCGCTCGCTCACGATGATTTTTTTGCCGATACATTCGGTAAATTAACTGCGTTATAGTATGATGCTGTCCATATGAAAATCGCTCCTCTTTTTAAAAGTGTTTCTAAAATATTATTGCTCATTACTTTCTTCGTTCCACTTGTGGTGACACGGTTTAGTATGTTTCCTTTGGTTTTTGGAAAGACAGTGTTTTTTAATGTGTGTGTCGAGTTAGCGTTGCTCTTTTTTGCGCTTTCTTTGCTTGCCGATTTTGATTCGATGATTTTTCAATTGCGCTTAAAATTCTCTAATACAAAGCATAATTGGGTGCTCATTTCTGCATTGTTATATTTATGTGCAGTTGTGATTAGTACCATTTTTGCACAATTTCATTATACCGCTTTCTGGGGCTCTCCTGATCGTAATGACGGTCTTTTTGCTTATTTGCATTATGGAATGTTTATTATTTTGTCATACACACTATTTTCAAAACGAGATTGGGGTTTTTATTTGGCGGGTTTTGCTGCTACAGCATTATTTACTGCGCTTGTTGCGTGGGCGCAGTTTTTCGGATTCACTATTAATTTGTTATATAAGTTGAATGCCTCAACTCAGCCAGGATCATATGCTGGCAATCCTGCCTATTTGGCAGCATTTTTGACCATGTTTTTAGTATTTTTTGCTGCACAATATAAAGATATTAAGTTGCATACGAGTCGAGATGAGAGGCTTAAAAAAGTTTTTTTAACTGTATTTGTTTTATTTATTATTTCGACCGTGCTTATTACTGGTATAAGAGGAGCCCTTCTCGGTGTTATATCTGGCGTAAGTATGTACGCGGTTCTTAAAATCTTTTTGTCTGATTCGAAAAAAATTAAATTAGTCATGTCTGGAGTCATACTTTTGATCGTCTTGCTCTCTGGCATTTTCGTTGCAACTCGAAGTAATCCATTCTGGTTATCAGTACCAACCGTAAAACGTTTAACCTCGATTAGTTTTCAGAATTCTTCTGTTATTACCCGTCTCTATGCATGGAAAACAGGTCTTTTGGGATTTCTTGAGCACCCGATTGTCGGTTCAGGTCATGAAAGTTTCGGTGCTGTTTTTAATAAATTAGGGAATGCAGCGGTAGCTCGTTACGGCGATGAGTGGTTTGATCGCCCACATAATAAGGTTATTGAGGTAATGGTAAACACTGGGAGCTTAGGGCTTTTGTCGTATCTATTCATGCTAGGAGTACTTGTGTATGTTTTTAGAAAAGAGCCCTTCCTGGTTGGGTGTTTGACTGCATATTTTGTGCAAAATCTTTTTATTTTTGATAACAACATGACAAGTGTTTTGATGTCAGCATTTATTGCATATTCAGCTCAACGGTATGCTGCTGATTCTGTTTCAACTGAAACTAAAAATTCAGTTATGCATCGCCTTTCTTCGTTTAAAGTTGGCGCTATTAAATTTGCATCAATGGCATCGATTTTATTAGTCCTATATATTATTACTTCGCTGCAGATTGTTCAGTATAATCAGCAGTTAAAATTTGGAGTCTTTGTTAAAAACTCATCGGTAGTTGAGCGCACAAAATTGTTGGATTCTTTTTTAACTCCATTTACACCAATGCAGCCGCGTATGCGCATGCAGCTTGTCGAATTTTTGAGAGATTGGGATGCAGTTTCACATGCCGAAGCCCATGATATGGTTACAAAAGCGATTAAATCTCTAGAAGAAGCAGTCAATTATGAGCCGTACGAAGCACGTTATTATATGAGATTAGGTGAGATTTATACTGATATCGCAATGCAAGATAAACAGTTTTTTAAACTCGCTGAAAGTTTTGCTCAGAAAGGATTAGAGATCGCTCCTACTCAGCAGAAAATGTACTATTTGTATGCTTTTATTCTTGGCCGTCAATCTAAGTATGATCTAGCAATCGAGATCGCACGGAGGGGGATTGCTATTGATCCTGGAACAGCACGAGCTTATTTGTACTTAGCTCTGCCGGGTATCGCGTCAAGTGATAAAACTACGAATATTTATTACAATCCGAGTGATTTTAAATTCGCTCAGTATAAAAAAGAGGGTATAGATGCGCTTTATAAGAGTTTTGATTTGGGATCCAAGTTAATTAGCGGAACTCCTTTTAAAGGATTATCAAGCAGTAACAGAGAAGGTGTTGGGTATACTCAATTTGAACTTTTTGAAAAAACGGATTTTACTAACATGGCTTTACTCTTTTCTCGAATTGGAGACTTACAGAAAACAATTCAAGTATCTCAAATCGGGTTGTTTTTTTATAAGAACGACGACTCGTTGTATCAATATCTACTTGCAGCACAAATTGCATTACATGACACTCAAGAAGTACTAGCAATTATAGACCGAATTGCATTTGCTCCTTACGGAAATAAATTGCCAATCAGTCTTTGGCGACAAAATGTTTCGTCTGGTAATTGGGATGCGTTTAATAAAGATGCATTTATAGGCAGGCATCTTAGTGCTTTTGCCTCTCAACAAATGAATCAAGCTGTTTTAGCAACAACGAGCGTTTCTCCTCTTGAAGGAGCTCTTTAAAGATAGCAATGTGCGAATCTAAGTCCCCCAAGCTCACCTGTTTGGTGGCTTCGGTTACATGAATTTTTTCCCACTGTGTTTCTCCTATTTTCTTTTCTTCTTCGCTAAAGATTTGTTCATGTATCTTTTCACCTGGGCGTGGCTGTGTAAATACAACGGGAATATCTTTATCAGGTTCAAAACCGCTTAAACGAATAAGGTCACGTGCTAGGTCGACTATTTTTATCGGTTTGCCCATATCGAGCATGAAGATTTCTCCACCACTACCAACGGCACCTGCTTCGAGCACGAGTAGCGCAGCTTCACGAATGGTCATGAAATATCGAGTCATCTCTGGGTGTGTTACGGTGAGTGGTTCGCGGCGGCGAATTTGCTCTTGAAAAAGGGGAACCACGCTACCGCGCGAACCTAGTACATTACCAAAACGAACTGCCATAAATCGCGTGGTGGTTTGTCTGTTGAGTGTTTGAATAATAAGCTCTGCGGCACGCTTTGTCTTTCCCATTGTTGAAAGAGGATTGATCGCCTTGTCGGTTGAAATCATTACGAAAGTTGCTACTCCTTTTTGAGCTGCTGCTTTTGCGACGGTATAGGTGCCAATAATATTTGCCTCGATTGCTTCTTCTGGGTATTGTTCCATGAATGGAACATGTTTGTATGCTGCCGCATGAAAAATACAGTGTGGTCTATATTGAGCCATAATTCCTTCTATTTTTGATCGATTGGTAACAGATCCTACTATCGCGAGTAATCGGTCTCCCGCAACTGTTTTGAGTCCCATATCAAGGTCAAAAAGGCCGCTTTCATTGTTGTCGTAGGCAATGATTTTTTTGGGTCTAAAGGCGATGAGTTGGCGAACAAGTTCTGCCCCTATTGAACCTGCAGCCCCCGTTACCATAACCACTTTGCCTTCAAATTTTTCGAGCATTTTTGTAGTGTCGAGTTTTGCAGGAGTTCGGCCAAGTAAATCTTCAGGTTGAACTTCACGTAATGCCAATAGTTCTTGCCCGCGAGTGAGCAATTCATAGCTGTCAGGAATAATTTTTATATTAGTAACGCCACAATCTCTTGCTCGTTCAATAGCTTGCCGAATCACGGCACGGTCAGCTGATCCCAGCGCAATAATGATCTGTTCAATCATTTGCTCTGAGATAACCGATTCAAGGTCGCTGAGCTTGCCGACAACCGGTACTCCATGAATACGCACCGGAATAAGGTTTTTTTGAGTTTCTATCAATCCATACACAGAATATTGTTTATTTTTTTGACCAAGGAGAGTTCTAATCAGATTTTCGGCCTCGCTGCCGGTACCAATAATAAGGGTCGGAACGCCGCCATCGGTACGCGCTGATTGCAAGCTCTCTTTATAGAGACGTTTTGATATGCGAAGGCCTCCAATTGCAATAAAACTGAGAATGAAACTGATAGGAAATATTGAGCGTGGAAAGCCAGAGAAAAATGTTGATTCCCAACCGAAAATAACGAAGACAGCGGTGAGAATATGTGCAAGTGCAAGTGCTTTAAAAAGTTGTTTTAATTCGGCGATACTGACGTAATCCCAGCGGAATACATAGAGGCGCATTGCATGTAAACATGACAAATTTGCGAGCGTAATAATTCCGCAGTACAGAGGGAGTCTATACAAATACTCAACGGGAATTTGTCCGTCGAAACGGAGTAAAAATGCCCCAAGCAAAGCACCTGCACTCAGGAGTGCATCGGCTATGCTGAAAATTAACGATTTGTATCGGCGTAGCGTGTTATACATGGAAAAATTCTCGTACTTTTGCAATAACGTAATCGACCTCTTCGTCGGTTAGTTCGGGGAACATAGGAATAGAAACCACCTCTTTACAAATTGCCTCAGTCTCTGGGAGCGAAATAGAGTTTGGTAGCATAACTGGCTGGTGATACATAGGAGTATCCCATGAAATCATTGTTTCAACTCCGTTTGTTGTTAGGTGCGCAACGAGCTCATCTCGTTTTGGGGTTCGAATAACATAGTTTTGATAAATATCGTAGTGAGTATCGTTATCACCAAAATGAGGAAGGTGTAGACCTTGAATGTCTTTCATTCCAGCGTAGTAACGATTTGCAATTGCACGTCGGCGCTCAAGCCACTCAGGTAAGTGTTTGAATTTGATTGAAAGGAGTGCCGCTTGTAAGTTATCGAGAAGAGCCGTGTATCCATGGAAGTAGAATTTTCTATCTGCGCGTGATTCTCCGTTAAAACGAAGTAATCTCACTTTGTGTGCAATTTCGTCGTTGTTTGTGGTTAAAATTCCTGCGTCTCCAAATCCGCCTAAAACTTTAAAAGGATACATACTGAAACAGCCTGCGTCTCCAATTGAACCAGCCATTTTCCAAGTGCCGTCCGCCATTTTTACCTTTGAGCCAAGTGCTTGCGCAGCGTCTTCAATGACCACTAAATTGTGTTTCTTCGCAATGTCCATAATTGCTTGCATGTCGCACATACGGCCATTCAATTGAACCGGTTCGATTGCCTTTGTCTTTGGTGTAATTGCTGCCTCAATTTGAGCGACATTCATGTCGTAGTCAGCGTTGACATCGATAAGTACTGCCGTTGCTCCAACATGATACGGAGCTGAAATACTTGCCATAAACGTGTGTCCAACGGTAATCACTTCGTCACCTGCACCAATGCCACAAGCCTCCATGGCAAGTGATAATGCGTCGGTTCCCGAGTTAACGCCGATTGCATGTTTTACTCCTACAAATTCTGCAACTGCTTTCTCAAATTCTTCTAAATCTTTTCGCATAATTAAGTCTCCACGAGAGAAGACATCATCGACTTTTGCGAGAATCTCTGTTTTGAAATTCTGGTATTGGAGCTGCGGATTTACGAAGCGTACTTTATTCATATGGTCCCTATTGTAATTCCTTTTTTTCTCGATGCAATGTATAGTTGCTAGCGATTTTTTTGAATCATGTTCTTATGCGAAAATTATCATACGACTTAGCCATTAACGAAGCCTTTCATCAGCTGATGGAGCGCGATAAGAGAGTATTTATTATCGGTCAGGGAGTTAAAAGTCCCTGGTATGTTGGTAATACGACAAAAGACTTATATAAGCGTTTTGGTGATACTCGTGTTATCGATACTCCGGTTTCTGAAAATACTATGACTGGTGCGGCGACTGGCGCGTCTATTGTTGGTATGCGTGGAATTGCAATTCATCCACGCATGGATTTTATGATTTATGCGGTTGATCAGGTCGTGAACGAGGCGGCGAATTGGCATTACATGTTTGGTGGTAACGCGACTGCTCCAGTGACTATTCGAGCAATTATTAATAGGGGAGGAGAGCAAGGCGCGCAGCACTCACAGGCATTGCAGGCGTGGTATGCGCATGTGCCTGGATTAAAAGTAGTTATGCCATCAACTCCCTATGACGCTAAGGGATTGTTAATTGCGGCAGTTCAAGACAATGCCCCCGTAATGTATATCGACGATCGTTGGCTCTACAGCCAAGAAGAAGAGGTTCCGACCGAGTTTTATGCGTCCGAGATTGGAAAAGCGAAAACGTTAGTCTCGGGAAAAGATGTAACAATTGTCGGAATTTCGTACATGGTTCGAGTTGCACGTGAAGCGGCTGAAATCCTTAAGCAAAAAGGAGTTTCGGTCGAAGTGGTAGATGCTCGAACGGTAAAACCGCTCGATATTCCTCACTTTGTAAAATCGGTGAAAAAGACGGGGCGATTAGTGGTTGCCGAGGCAAGTTGGAAAACCGGCGGAATTGGAGGAGAAGTTGTTTCTCGTGTATGCGAAGAGGGTTGGCAGTATTTGAAAAAAGCTCCAGTTCGCGTGGCATTACCCGATGTTCCTGCGCCAACAAGTAAGGTTCTCGAAAAAGGTTATTACGAAAGCGTTTCGGTGCAGTCGGTGGTTGATGCCGTTATGAATATTATGAAATAAGGATATCGTGATTGTGGCTAAACGCATCTGCTATACTGTGACCATGAAAAAATCACAGCTCATTAAAACGGTTTCATACATTTCGACTATTCTTTGTTTATCACTGCTACTTACTAATACGGTTTTTGCGGGCGGTTCGAGTATTCAGCTGACGACTCAGCCGGCACTGGTTGCACCAAGCGTTTTTCCTGGTATGCGATCGAGAGTTATTGATTTTAATGTTCACGTGGAGCCTCAATTTATTCAGGCTGCTAAGATAAAAGATATTACGGTGTCATGTTATGCCCCCAAAATTCTTTCTCGTGCGTATCTATTAAACGATCGCGGAAGAGTAATCGGTAATGCAGCATTCAAAAATGACATGAATAATGAAGAAGGTGGCGATATGATCTCTGCAAAAATTAGACCAACCCGTTTAAGCAGAATAAACGCAGGAGATTTGGTGAAAAATTTTAGCATTGCAATTACTCCAAAACAGAATGCGCCGATTCGTGAAATTGAGTGTGGCATAAGTCATGTATCGTTTATCGATATTCAGACTCGATCGGTGGTCAATGAGGCCTCTATTTTACTCGATGGATATGCTTACTTTGAAAATTTTGTAACTCAGCGAATTTCAATTTTAGAGGAGAATAATCGCATAATTCGTATTCAGGGAAAATAGTTTTCACTCACCTTAATTTTTTCATCAATGGCGATCAGATTATTAATCACCGGAGGAACCTTCGATAAAGAATACAACGAGAGAGATGGTTCACTTTTTTTTAAGGATTCTCATGTTGCAGAAATGCTTGCTCTCGGACGTTGTCGTGTACCAGTGACCATTGAAAAGCTCATGATGATAGATAGCCTCGAAATGATTGATGCGGAGAGAAATCTTATTGCGCGGACATGCGTTGATGCGCGTGAAGATAACATTATCGTGACTCATGGTACCGATACCATGGTTGAGACCGCTGAGGTTATTTCTGAAAAAGTTAAAAATAAAACGGTCGTACTGACGGGTGCTATGGTCCCGTATAAATTCGGCAGCTCAGATGGACTCTTTAATTTAGGAAGTGCGCTCGCTTTTGTGCAAACGTTGCCTCACGGTGTATACATCGCCATGAACGGCCGCTACTTTTTATGGAACAACTGCAAAAAGAACAAAGAAAAGGGGGAGTTTGAAGAGATCCCCCGTTCTTTTTAAACCTTACTAATAAATTGCTTCTCCTGGTGAGTACATATCGAGCTGCTCGACGCCAATCAGTTGTTTCATTTCTTCAACAACGTTTTCGTATTTAACGATTTTTTGGCTGCCGCGCTTCATATCTCGAATGATTGCGGTGCCATCGCGTACTTCGGTAATTCCCATAATAACGCAGTAGGGAACCTTGAATCGGTCTGCGACACGAAGTTGATTTTTGATCGCTCCCTTGCCAAGTGCACCAACAGTTTTGAGGCCAACTTCACGTAGTTCACGCATTAAGAGCAACGCTTTTTGCTTTGCATTGAATCCTAATTGAGCGACGAATACATGAATGTCATCTTTTGTAGGCACTTTAACGCCAGCGGCTTTCATATTTTCTATGATACGCTCCATTCCAGCGGCGAAACCGACTGCCGGGGTTGGCACTCCTCCCATAAGTTCGATAAGACCATCGTAACGGCCACCGCCACCAATTGCATTTTGTGCGCCTTGCGATTTATCCCAAAATTCGAAGACCGTTTTTGTGTAATAATCGAGGCCGCGAACGAGTTTTTCGTTTTCTACGTATGAAATACCAAGGCCAGTGAGAAGTTTTAATAATTCCTCGTGAAATTCTTTACAGTCAGGGCAGAGATAACTCTTCATTTGCGGCGCGAGTTTTGCCAAAATAATGCAGTCTTCTTTTTTACAATCGAGAAGGCGAAGAGGATTTTTTGGTAAGCGATATCGGCATTCCTCACATAAATTTCGCTCTTTGCCCATGTAGAAATTTTGAAGATCAACGACAAACTTTGGACGGCAATTTTTGCCAGAACATCCAATAGAATTTATTTGGAGTTTGAACTGATCGGCAACACCAAGGTCTTGCAGTACCGTGTAAAAAAGGTGAATCAATTGTGCATCAATTGCAGAGTCGCTTTCTCCTATCACCTCTAATCCAAATTGCCAGAACTGTCGGTATCGGCCTTTTTGTGGGCGATCGTAACGAAAGTGAGGCTCAATGTAATAGAGCTCTACCGGCTGCGGAAGAGTCTGCATGTTGTGTTGAAGGTATGAACGAACAACACCCGCGGTTCCTTCGGGTTTGAGCGTAAGGGATCGTCCTTTCTTATCTTGGAACGTGTACATCTCTTTAGATACAATGTCAGTTGTTTCACCAACTGATCGAGTGAAAACGTCGGTAAATTCGAATGTAGGGGTCGTAATACGGCGAAAACCGTGTTGACGTGAGCGGTGACGAACTACTTTTTTAATATAGGTAAAGTACTCGTGATCATCAGGTAAAATATCGTGTACCCCCTTTGCTGTTTGGTAAGGAGGGCCTACTCTTTGGCTTTCTGTCGCGGAATTCTCAGTGTCTGACATACGGTGTTGGTTAATTTATGGCGTCACTCAGCCATTTACTCTACACTAAAATATAAAGTAAGCAATCCTAATTTGTTTTTTTACTTCATATTTTTTGAATACTCTTTTTACCAGTTTCTTAATGCCAAATTTGGATTTCCTTCGACCGATTTCCATTTTTGATATTTTGCTGGATTTGATTGGTAGCGGTAGTAGCCTGCAGCAGCAATCATCGCTGCGTTGTCTGTACAGAGTGTGAGATCGGTACAGAATTTGAGTGAAATATCTGTTGAGAGCAATTCTTGTGCTCGTACTCTAAGTCGCTTATTTGCCGATACTCCCCCTGCTAAATGGGCTTCTTTTACACCATATTTCGCCGCCGCTTTCGCCAGTTTTTTTGCTAAAACGTCAACGACCGCTTCTTGAAAACTCGCCGAAACGTCGTTTATAAATTGTGTATCCGTCAGTAGATTTTGGTGTTTTTCAACTAACCGGAGTACTGCTGTCTTTAAGCCGGAAAAGCTAAAATCCCATTTTGTAACCCATGCGCGCGGGAGGGGGTATTTTGCAGAGTCGCCACTTTCGGCCGCTTTTGAAATTTGTGGTCCGCCGGGGTAGGGTAGCCCAAGCAAGCGCGCGACTTTATCGAACGCTTCGCCTGCAGCATCGTCGAGAGTCGCACCTAAAAAAGTGTATTTGCCATGATCTTTCCACAAAATGAGTTCGTTGTGACCGCCCGATGCGGTTAGCACTACGAGCGGAAACTGCGGAGGCGCTGGTAGTACGTTCTCGCTGAGTTTTTGGTCGCTCACAATCCAATTCGCGTACATGTGTCCTTCAATGTGGTTTACGGGAATTAACGGTATATCTAGAACTTTTGCCAGTGTCATAGCCGTATTTACTCCGGTAAGCAGTGAGGTCAACAGGCCTGGTCCGTAGGTAACGGCGATAGCATCTAAATCCTCTAAACTGCAATTGGCTTTTCTGAGTGATTCTTCAATAACCGGAATTATTTTGACTATATGTTCTCGCGCGGCAACTTCGGGCACCACACCGCCCGTTTTTCTGTGCATCTCAATTTGTGAAAAAATAACATTCGAGCGAAGAATTCTGCCATCTTCAACGACTGCTACCGAGGTTTCATCGCACGATGTTTCAATCCCTAATATCAACATAGTAGGTACAGTGTAACCCAAAACAGCCAGCCTCGCCACGCGCGTGCAATGTGTATGGTATAAGATAGGTACATGCAAAAAACCGCAAAAATCCTCGATAAAATTTTGTTTCGCATGATTCCAGGCGTTTGTTTTTTAGTGTTTTTTTGGAGAATGATTGATTCGATTGATACTGGATTTCGTACTCAAAATGACTCGATTGGCATTTTATTTACGACCGTGGCACTCATCGTTTTTTCTGCAAATTTAATTATATGGATTTTACTCGATGACGTTATTTTAGAGCCGAAAGATACGGCTGAAAAACCTGATACGCGATTAGTTCTTCTTAAAAATTGTGCGCTTTTTCTCATTACATTTGGTATCGTCTTTTTTTCTAATCCCGGAAGCGCTTTTTCTCAGATCTACGATAGTTTTGTACGCAGTGGTGCGCTCTATTATGGCGCAATAATGACGGGTGATGTTTTATATATGTTGGGCGATACTCTAAGTAACATAAAGGCTGCAGGCTCAATAAAAGCGCGTATTGGGTGGATAGTTCTGTTGTGTTATTTGGTGTTACTTTGTGGCGTCGTTGAGTATACTTTTATGAAAGTTCTCGAATTTAATGAAACCGTTTCAGCCTCGATTTTATTTGTTTTTGTTCCTTTTATTCTCACTGCGTTTTATAGATTCCGTGGGCATATGAAGGTATAATTGATTTGTGAAAATATCTTCGATAGAAATAATTAAAAAACTTCGTGCCGAGGGATTTGAAGCCCTTTGGGCTGGTGGTTGTGTGCGCGATATGCTCCTTGGTATTGAACCGAAAGATTTTGATATTGCGACCAGTGCAAAGCCAGCAGAGATTAAGAGGATTTTTGAAAAAGTGATTCCTATTGGAGAAGAATACGGTGTTGTTTTGATTGAACAAAATGGTCATCATTTTGAAGTTGCGACTTTTCGTTCCGATAGTGGCTATAGCGATGGACGTCGGCCAGATGCGGTTATTTTCACCTCTGCAAACGAAGATGCGCAGCGCCGAGATTTTACGATCAACGCACTTTTTTACGATCCAATTAACGATGAAATTTTGGATTTTGTAAGTGGACAAAAAGATCTAGAAATAAAACTTGTGCGATTTATTGGCGCTCCTCATGAACGAATCATCGAAGATAACTTACGCATTTTGCGTGCAATCCGTTTTAAAAATACCTACAATTTTCAGTATCACCCCGATACTTTTGAGGCTGTAAAAAAACATGCGGCATTGGTTGCAAATGTCTCTGGTGAGCGCGTTCGCGATGAGTTGAATAAGATGATAATGAGCTCCACCTTCAAAGAGAGCCTCGAAGATCTGGAAGACACGGGCGTTTTAGAAGTAATTATGCCCGAAGTTCAAAAAATGAAAGGCATGGCGCAGCCGCTTGAGTATCACAAAGAAGGGGATTTGTGGGATCACATGATTCAGTCGGTACAAGCCATTGATGCAGATGCATCTTTAGCCCTCCGTTGGGCTGTTTTTTTGCATGATGTGGGAAAAACTGAAACGTTTTCGGTCGAAGATCGAATTCGTTACGATCACCATGCAGGTGTATCGGCCGAAATTGCGAAGAAAATTATGCGTCGACTTTGTTTCTCTAGAAAAATGATCGATGAGGTTTTCTGGCTTATAAAACACCATATGTCTGTGTATCAAGTACTTGATATGTCAGTTGGTCGGCGACGTCATTGGTTTTTGCAGCCCTATTTTTTAAATCTCCTCGAATTGAATCGGTGTGATTGTATGGGGGCAACGCGACATC
>CAYHBN010000025.1:0-17258 GCA_964354865.1 uncultured Candidatus Peribacteria bacterium | reverse complement strand
GGTGGTCCCCCCTAATTCGGGCCGGATTTCTCGTGTCCGACCTTACTCAGGATACTCCTCGGTCAACTTTCTTTTCGTCTACAGGGCTATCACCTGCTATGGCGGTCCTTTCCAGGTTCCTTCGACTAAGATTGTTGAATCCTAAATGGAGTCCTATAACCCCTGGTCCGAAGACCAGGTTTGGGCTGTTCCCATTTCGCTCGCCACTACTTTGGGAATCTCTATTTGATTTCTTTTCCACAGCTACTAAGATGTTTCAGTTCACTGTGTGTCCATCCTGTAAAACAGGATAATACGGCATAACCCGTATTGAGTTGCCTCATTCGGAAATCCCCGGTTCAAAGGGTGCTTGGCTCCCTCACCGAGGCTTATCGCAGCCTGCCGCGTCCTTCATCGGAAACAGATGTCAAGGCATCCACTATACTCCCTTTGTAACTTATTACCAGAATCGTTCTCTGTTAATACCTCTATATGTGCTATAGATGATAATTACTTTGACGATTAAACGCCTTTAACGAGCAATTGTTAGAAAAAACAAATTGCTTTATAAAGTATTAATATGAATTTTCAATGATCATGTAGCCAGGTGCTGAGCACGAGGCAAAAAAATAGTGTGCCTTTTCTGCACACCCCATAACCTCAAACCAACTTTTGGGACGTTGATCAGTAGCTTGTTTTGAAGCTGAGGGGCGGTGAAGAAAGAATCATCATTTGCCGTAAAAAGCTCACTTATTATATTCATGTAAGTTCCAGTGTCAATAACATTTTTATAACGGCTTGACGTGGAGCGAGAATATTATATCCCAAAGATAGGCCCGAGCAGTTTTTGGAGCATTTCCTGCATCGTTCCCGTGATAAAAAGAACTGATAAAATCGAGGTAGCTAAGCCAATAAGCATGAGACCGGTATAGGTACCGCCAGGACCAAAGTGAGTTTCAAACCAAGATATATCGCCAATGAACCTTTTTGCCGGTTCGCGGTAAACGACGAGCAATAATCCAGCAATAAATCCTAAAATCCCTAAAATGTAGCGCATAAAAATAATATAAAAATAGTAACTTTCGTATACTACAAGATTTTACTCGTATAGTGAATCCTCCCACCCTTCTTCAAAAAGACTATCACCCAGCTCGTAGACAAGCTCACCCAAAACGTCAGAGTCACCATGATTATCACTGCCGACGAGAATTAGTGCATCCGCAAGAGAAATAAGAGCTTCATTATGCAAGCCGGCTGAATAGTAGACTAATGCGCGACGCATCTCCATACGGACACGAGCCTCGGCCTTCGCTGCGTGCGATTCACCAAGAGAATCTGCCTCAGACTGCAACTCAACATTCCACGCTTGCACAAGTTCTTGGGCTCGTTCATTACCTTCGCCAGCATTTTGAAGTAAATTAGTTAGTTCAGTTTCTATTGACGTAGGTGAAAAATCGTCGAGGGTTTGTTCAAGAGTACTCATTGAGTAATTATAACATTTTCAGCACAAAAAAACCACCTTTCGGCGGCTTATAATTATTTCATTGTGGTGGAGGCGATGGGAGTCGAACCCACGACCCCCTGATTGCAAATCAGGTGCTCTAGCCAACTGAGCTACGCCCCCACAAGAATTTGTAACGCGACTTTATATCCTTCTTAAAATTTATGCAAGATTTTCGATACAAGTTGTCGTATAGTACTTTTCGATGAATACAAAAAAAATAGGATTCCTGCGAGCTGCCATTGAAAAACTAACCATGGGGATTCCCTACTTTATTATTGCGGGGATTTTAGATTATCGTTTTCACTCGTTCTATTATCTATATGTAAATGTAATACGTCCCCTCACCGGACAGGCGTTTTTTGATTTTTTCAGCATTTTTGATTTCTACATCTGGGGAGCATCACTCCTCCTTATTATTGTATTGTTTAAAAATCTCAAAAAAAATGTGCCTACTATAAAGGTGTGGTTACAAGATCCGTTTTTAGCGGTGAGCCTACTCTTATTTATAACCGGAGGACTAACCGCAATCTTTTCGTATAATCCAACTGAACCAATCATTCATAGTTTTAAAAGCTACGTTAATACAAATTACGTAACTCCTTTTTTGACTGCTCTATTATTGAGTTTCACTCTCAACACAAAAGAAAAAATCAGAACCTTTTTTAAACATTTCATTTTCGCGTTCTCACTCCTTGGGGCAGCGACTCTCTTTGAATATGCAACAGATTTATTGCCTGGGGTCTCACATGATTTTCTCAACCGGGCGGTTTGGCCATACATAGACCCTTTTGTTGCCAATAAACCGGAAAGCGCGAACTGGCTCTCTTATTTATTCTCACCACTCTTTATACTCAGCTTATATTTTCTCTGCGAAAGAGAGAAAAAGTATATGGCCGATACCATCCTCTATATAAGTGGGATATTGATAGGATTATCTGTCATAGTCGCATCTAAGTCATATGCCGGATTAGGTGCCGCTGCGTTCGTTACATTTTTATATCTCTTTAAAAAAATTCCAACACTCAAAAGAAAAGTCGGACTAATTGTGATGGGAATTGTTTTTATTACAGGATTTTTGTACACACAAAAAGATTCACAAAAAATGCAAATACTTTTGGGAAACTATAAAAAAGAAAACTCAATTGAACGTCGCATTCAAATATATTCTGTAACACTAAAAATGTTGCATGAAAATATTTTCACAGGATTTGGCCCAGGCAATTTTCAATCCGCATTCAGACAATCGATGCCACTCTATTTAGAAAAACCAATCCCTGAAGACGAAGTACCGCCGCATCCTCATAACATACTACTACAGTTTTGGAGTGAACTGGGAATTTCAGGACTTATCTTTATCGTTATCATCTATTGCTACACACTATTTTCGTGGTGTAAAAAATCCCTAACAGCCCCAGGTTATTTAGTAATGAGCTACATTCTCATACACGGGCTCGTCGACGTTCCATTTGGCTTACAAGAAGCCTCAACGCTGTTCTTTATTGTGTGGGCTGCTGTTGTCATTTTTCACCGACAACGTAGAGAATCATCTATTGACGCTCACTCACAATTTGACCAGAATGGCCTTACATGAAGTTAGATACTGCACGAAAACAGAAAGTAGTGCGCCCTATCTCTCAGGAGAGTGAATCGGTTATTCGATCTCTTGCAAAACTTCAGAATGTTCAAGGAGAATTATCTTCAACTCAGCTCATTTTAGATGTGCTCTCACAGTTTACTATTTTAATGAGTAAAAACTTAGACTTTGAACATTTCTGTCAGGAAGTATCACGAGTTCTAAAAAACAGACTTAGATTCACTTACATTCATATATGGGTATTCAATGGCAAAGATGAGCTGACCCTACTTACTCCAGAGAAAAACGGATTGAATAGAACTGCAACTATTACCAACGGAATTATTGGTAAAACCATTCGCAGCAAACAAACAGTGTATGTAGAAGATGTAAGCACCGATCCTGACTACATTAATGTTCATCGAGGTATCGCTTCTGAACTTTCAATACCGCTCGTATTCGAGGGCGTACTTTTGGGTGTAATGAATATAGAGACGAAAATTAATGAACCACTAAAAGAATTTATTCCGCTACTTGAGGTAATTGCCGAAAACTTGGGGTACGCACTTCGAGTCGCTTTTTTACACGGTGTAGAAGATCAATTTAAAAAACTTCTCGAACAAATGAGAGAAGGCCTCTGTGTCATAGATGAAAACGGGCTCGTGACCTACGTAAATCCTGCACTTTCTAAAATGTGCGGATACACAACAGAACAAATGCTCAATAAACCTTGTAGTACGTTTCTTGAACATTGTGATAGTAAAGATGGCATAGTCGATCACAAGAAGAGACTCGATGTGACAGCTGCGGTGATATGCAAAAAAGGGAATAAAATACCCGTGCTCATCACGACAAATAAAGACGGTGACAACAACACTATTGCAACGATTACCGACCTACGATCAATAAAAAATGCTGAACAAAAACTTGCTGAGACAGAAGTTCTTCTTGCATCGATTACTCACAATGCACATGAAGCCATAATCGGTCTCGACGAAAAAGGGATTGTGCAAAGCTGGAACGTTGGGGCTCATAGATTATTCGGATATAAAGAGTCCGAAGTATTTGGAAAAACTCTCGACTTTATTATTCATCCAGAATCTCCAAAACATTTGAGCATAAAATCAATTATTGAAGAAGCTCAAATGAAACGTTTCGTTAAACATATTGAGCTCATGTGCGCGCACAGCAACGGGATTCTTGTCGAAACGGCGATAACCGCAAATGCGCTTTATAAGAAAAATGGGAACCTAATGGGATTCGCCATATTCTTACGTGATATTTCTGCACAAAAAAAATGGGAAAATGAGATTCAAGATCGCTTTGTGAAAATTCAAGATGCATATAGAGAAATGGGAAAACAACGTCGATATATCGACTACATGAGCGAGTTAATTGCCTACGCCGATACACCGGGGATTACGAAAAAAAATATCGCTACCTTCGTGGCAAATGCACTCATTATGATTGCTAAAGTGAACGCAGCCACGGTGCGTTTGTATGATGAGAAAGAAGATAAACTTGTATTGTTAGCGTATAGCGGTCTGAGTGAAGACTGGATGAATAAGAAACAAATGCCATACAAAGGGAGCTTGGTAGAAGTTGCTGTTGAGCAAAAATCTCCACTCAAAGTATTCGATATCATAACGAGTAGCCAGTACACATCTCCCGCTTTGGCGAGAAAAAACAATTTGCGCTCAGCGCTAATAATTCCACTTATTTATCAAGGCGATATTTTAGGATCAATTTCACTGTATCTCTCGCACGAGGGGAATCTGAACCTGCTCGATGACGACTTCATCTCCATTTTCACGAGCCAGGCGTGTTTGGCAATTAAAGTAGCGGCTGAATAATTTGCAAAAAGACGAGTGTTTCGGTACAAATAATGTACCTATGAAACCATTCTCAACACGCATTCCGCGACTTGGCACGGAAAACGCGTTTTCTGTCATATCCAAAGCGAATAAGTTCGAGAAAGAAGTGCTAGCCCCACAGGGCAAAAAATTGGTGCGCCTACAAATAGGCGAACCGGCGTTCGATACCCCGGATCATATTAAGCAGGCTGGTATCTCTGCTATTAACGCAAACCAAACGCACTACACCGCTGCGCCTGGTATTTACGACTTTAGAAAAGTCATTGCAGACGTAAATAAACGCAAAACTGGAGTTCAGTACGTTCCTGAAGACGTGGTTGTTATGTCAGCTGCAAAATCGGTCATGTTCCACATGATCAACGCGCTCATCGATGAAGGCGATGAGGTTATTGTGCCTAACCCAGGATTTCCAATCTATGAATCAGTTGTGAATTACCTAGGAGGAAAATCGGTGCCACTACCTCTGCTTGAAGAACAAGACTTCAACTTCTCTATTGAGGATTTGAAGAAACTTATCACTCCTAAGACAAAGATGATCATTATAAATACGCCACAAAATCCTACGGGTGGTGTTTTGACTCACGATACCCTTGAGCAAATGGCTAAACTTTGTGTTGAACACGACCTTTGGGTTTTGTCTGATGAAATTTACGACGAAATCGTATATGAAGGGGAACATGTATCAGTAACAAAATTCCCTGGTATGCCGGAGCGGACTGTAATTTTGAACGGATGCTCAAAGACCTATGCCATGACAGGATGGAGACTTGGTTGGGCAGTTACAAAGAACGCAGAAATGGCAGCTACTCTTGAGAAACTAGTTATTAACGACGTTTCATGTGCACCAGCAATGACTCAGCTCGCCGGTATGGCGGCGCTCACTGGGCCACAAGACGCAGTTGCGATGATGAAAGGTGAATATCTCAAACGCCGAGACTTGCTCGTTCGGTTGAACAACGAAATTCCTGGATTTAGCTGCAAATCTCCAAAAGGCGCCTTTTATTTATTTGTGAACGTCAAACCGATTCTTGCAAAACTAAATATGAATTGCTCTGAATTTGCTGACTTACTCATGAGAGAGGCGCACACACTCGTTTTACCTGGAACCGCATTTGGAGCACACGGTGAAGGATATATTAGGTACTCATATGTATCTTCTGAAGCAGATATCACCGAAGGTATGAGCCGAATCAAGGAATACCTCGCAACAGTATACACGGCATAAATCTATTTTCTCTCATTCCTATAACACTTTTAACACCTCTCTCCCCTACCATGGCAAACATATACGTTACTCGCAGAATTCCTGAAGTTGGTCTGAACATGTTGAAAGAAAAATTTGGATCATTTGATATGAATCCAGATGATCGCGTACTAACGCGTGAGGAATTATTAGCACAAGTAAAGGGTCGCGACGCAGTTATGAGCCTACTCACTGACCCCATCGATGCAGCGGTTTTAGACGCTGCGGGACCTCAATGCAAAGTTTTTTCAAACTATGCAGTAGGATTTAATAACATCGATTTGAAGGCAGCCGGTGATCGAGGAGTTATGGTTACCAATACTCCTGGTGTTTTGACCGATGCAACAGCAGACCTCGCTATCACCTTGATGTTTGCATGTGCACGCCGACTTGTTGAAACAGACAACTACATGCGCAAAGGAATGTATAAAGGGTGGGGCCCACTTCTTTGGTTAGGACAAGATCTCTCAGGCGGTAAAACGCTCGGTATTATCGGTTGCGGCAGAATTGGTTCAAATGTTGCAGTAAAAATGAATAAAGGATTTGGTATGAAAATTCTTTACTCTGACATGAATACAAATACTCAGCTTGAGGCTGAAACAGGAGCAAAACGCGTTGAACTTGAAACACTGCTCAAAGAAAGCGACTTCGTATCGGTGCACGTAAATCTAACTCCTGAGACCACTCATTTGATCAATGCACAAACGCTTAAACTCATGAAACCAACGGCAATTTTGGTAAACACTTCTCGTGGACCAGTCGTCGATGAGCCTGCTCTCGTCGAAGCACTCAAATCAAATACCATTTTCGCGGCGGGTCTCGATGTATACGAGAAAGAGCCACTTATGGCGGCAGGACTTGGAGAACTTCCAAACGTCATTGTGGCACCACATATTGCAAGCGCGACACCATGGACTCGAGATCAAATGGCAATCATTGCCGCACAGAATCTTATCGATGCACTTGATGGTAAAGAGCCTCAATTTTTGGTAAATAAGGAGTTTCTCAAACAATAAAAGAGCGCTACACTAAGCTTGCATGATTAAGAATACGAAATCACTGCTCGCGGTAGAAAATGAATCAATTAAAGCGCGTAGAAAAATTATTTTAGACATTATAGAGCATGTGATCTCGGCAACGAGTCCACATGCTCTTTTGGAAAAACATCTGAAAAAGTTGAATGTTTCAAAGTACGAAAAGGTACTCATCATCGCGATTGGAAAAGCTGCTCGCACAATGGGGGTTGCAACAGCTAAATTGCTAAAGAAAAAACCATCCAGCGTCTTTTACGCTGATAATGGACATCCGCTCCCAACCCCAGAAGGAATTAAAAAAACTAATAAAATAATTAAGGCCGCAAAAAAACTATCTGAAAAAGATTTAGCGATAGTACTTGTAAGCGGTGGTGGATCTGCCATGTTTGTTCAGCCAGCAGAAGGCATAACACTTGAAGATAAAATTGAAACCACAAGAGCTCTGCTCATGTGCGGAGCAACGATTAACGAAGTCAACTGCGTGCGCAAACACTTATCACAAGTTAAAGGAGGCAGACTTGCTCAATTACTGTATCCTGCAACAATTAAAGGATTTGTTATTTCAGATGTGGTAGGAAACGACCAAAGTACGATTGCCTCAGGACCTTTGTGTAGCGACACAACAACCTTCAAAGACGCGCTAAAAGTACTCACAAAATACAAGGCCCCTGTACCAAATACGGTTTATAAATATATTGAAAACAATGTTGGATTTGTTGAAAACGAAAGCATAAAAAAGAATGATCCTGTATTGAAAAAAGTTACTATTCAAATAATTGCAGATCACTATACAGCACTTCGTGAAGCCGAAAAAAAGGCAAAATCAATTGCGAAGAAGACAAAACATTCGGTGCACATTGAGAAAAAAATGATCACTGGCGAGGCTCGAGATGTAGCACAATCAATGGTAAAAAAACTCAAAAAACATTCTATTACTATTGCATGCGGTGAAACCACCGTTACTTGCTGTACAAATCCAGGCGATGGAGGTCGTAACCAAGAGTATATATTGAGCGCACTTCAGTTACTCAAACAAAATCAAACGATTGCATCATTTGGGACCGATGGCATCGATGGAATGTGTCCTATACAGGTCGCCGGCGCGATCGGTGACAAAGAAGTACTCAATCAAGCATCATCAAAAAAACTGAATATTGAAGAGTATCTTAAAAATAATGACTCATACGCATTCTTCAATGCGGCCGGCGGACACATTCTCACCGGCCCCACGGGGAACAACCTAGGTGACATCGTCATAGCCGTCACTCAGTAGAATCGACAGATATTTTATCTCCTAATTGGGGCTGCTGTAAGGCGTAATATGCAGAATGTAGAATTCGTGTTTGATGATTTTCTGGCGGTAATTGAGTATGGTCATCTCCCCACCCCCAACGGCGTACAATATCGACCGCACCATTTTTGTATAGCGTCAGATCTCCCGGTGAAGAACACTCTAATCCCCCACCTATACGAACTGGAATACTCTTTGATCCAATTTTTACTGTCACTAGCGATCCGTTCCGTTTGAGTAAATCATCGACAGAGTTTTGTGCGTGGGCTCCCACGACGCGAGTAATAACGTTTCCGAATGAGTCTACCCAACCAACGCGCCATCCTTCATTTTCTACAGGAATACAATCTAAATCACACTCTTCAAGAGCTACGCGTTCACAGGCATGATCTGAAAGTAATTCAGGAGTAAATCGAGACCTAAATTGCTCACCTGGTTCATGTAGCCCGCCACCCTGAACCGGCAATTTTCTTACGCGCCCTACGTGATCACGCACGGGAGAAAATGCATCTAAAGAGGTTGTAACAGCACGAATTGCAGTGCGATTTTGTGCACATACTAAATCTATGACATAAAAAGGAGGAGTCTCTCCACGGGTACGAGGAGCAGCATTTATAAAAAATCCCGTTCTCCCAGCCTCTGGGTTTGCATTGCTTTGAAGTTTGACTGCAAGGTGAACGATATGCTGAAGATACGCTACGGGTAATCCATAAATATCATCACGTTCGCGTACTGAATCATTAATTGTAGGACTGCCAAAATGAGTTTCTAGCAAGACATCCCAATCTTTGCGCTCAAGTAAGTTTTGGGGAGTTCCGTCACTATTTCTGTTTCCACCAAAAGTGTCTGAAAATGAATAAATGCGATTAAATGAATGAGACATATTAATAAGTAAGTATTAAAAAAGGCACGATGCAGAAGAGCACACATTAAGAAAATGCGTCTCTTATTTATAACGCGGCGAAGGGAGAAGCGTATTCTAGGAGTATCTAGAAGAGACGCCCGGCCCCTGGCCGCGCGATCATCATCATAGAGACAGTGATAGAACAGATTTGCTTCATGTAAGCCAAGAATAGGCGCGGAATATTCATTTGTCAAATATACTTGATTTGCTTATACTATGGCGGCTCATACGGTTTTGCAGTTTGTAGGAGCGAGCGCACGGCGCGAGCGCGAACAAGGCGAGCAATCTGGCTCTGCCAGTTGCGAGGCGCAGTGAGCTTACAAAAAACACGGGCGAGTAGCTCAGGTGGTTAGAGCGCTACACTGATAATGTAGAGGTCGGAAGTTCAACTCTTCCCTCGCCCACCACAGTGCGAGTCCTATGGACGAAGCACTTTTTCCCGTATCTTTTATTACCCCAAATATCCCTTCAATACATTTGCCGAGTTTTGTAGTTGCCCCACTTCTTTTTCATTTAGAGGAACTTCAATAAACTCAGAAACACCAGAACCATCGAGCACACAAGGCACGCTCAAAGCAACATCGGTAACTCCATAATAATTTTCTACCAGAACCGAAAGCGGCACAACCAATCGTGCATTTTGTTTTATCGCATTTGCAATTTCTCGTATAACGGTGCCGATTGAATAACACGTAAAACCAATATCATGAATAATTCGATATGCCGCATTCTTCGTTTCTTCATAGCACAGATCTGCCATTTTCTGGTCAAATCCCTCAAAATCTAAAAGAGGCTTTCCTGAAACATTTGCTGAACTAAATACAGGAAAAGAAGAATCACCGTGCTCGCCAAGCACATAGGCATCAACACTATGAGGATTCAAACAAAGTTTATCAGAAATATGAAATTTGAGACGGGCAGTATCGAGCATGGTACCTGAACCAAAAACTCGATTTTTCGAAAACTTTGAAAGTTTGAGTGCTTTATACGTAAGAACATCAACAGGATTCGATACAATAAGCAAAATTGCGTCTGGTGCGGCTTTTGCAATTTTAGGAATAATATCATCGAAAATAGCGCTGTTTTTCTGAATCAACTGCAATCGAGTCTCTCCTTCTGCTTGTTTGGCACCTGCGGTAATCACAATGAGCTGTGAATTAGAACAAGAAGCATAGTCATCGCTCGCAGAAACCTTTGTTGTAGATAAAAATGAAAGAGCGTGCTCAAAATCGAGCATCAACCCATGTGCACGATCTTTATTGTAATCGATAAGAGCAAGTTCCGAGGCCGTACCGCCCAGAAGAAGAGCATAGGCAGCAGTTGCGCCGACATTACCACAACCAACAATAGAGATCTTAAACTGGCTTTGAAAATGCGATGGAGGAGTACAAATTTTTGTCATACACCAACTATATCCCTCTTGCATTTTTATTTCAAAGAGAGAGAATCGTTATATATGAAACTATTTTTAGACACTGCAAATCTTTCAGAAATTAAATTGGCTGCGCAAGCAGGCCTCATTGACGGAGTGACGACAAACCCCTCACTTTTGGCCAAAGAAAAACTCCCCATTAAAGAAACAATAATTGAAATTTGTGGGCTTGTAGATGGCCCGATTAGCGCCGAAGTTCTCAATATATCGACAACCGAATCGATCGTTGCAGAGGGCGAAGATGTAGCGAAGTGGCACAAAAACATTATCGTAAAGATACCCTGCACACTCGCGGGGATTGCCGCAGCTCGCATTTTAGAGGCAAAAGGCATTCGAACCAATGTCACGCTGGTATTTTCTCCAAACCAAGTATTATTGGCAGCAAAAGCAAATGCATCGTTCATTAGCCCGTTTGTTGGCCGCCTCGACGACGTCGGAGAAAATGGTATGCAGATGATTGCAACATCTCTCGAAATCATTCAAAAACATTCGTTCAAGTCTCAAATTATCGTTGCCTCTGTTCGCTCTCCACTCACCGTGTTACAAGCTGCTCAATTAGGCGCACATGTGGCCACCATTCCCTACAAAATCCTCGAACAAATGATCAAGCATCCTCTTACCGATGTAGGCATTAAAAAGTTTGAAGAGGATTGGAAAAACGCACAGAAATAAGCCTGTCAGAACATGCCGTAATTTAAAAAAAAGAGCCCAGCTAGCGGGGCTCTTTTTTAGAGTTTTTTAACGTTTCAGAAGCTCGAGAGATGCCTTTACAATATGCTCCGCAGCAAGCCCGTATTTCCAGATAAGTTCCCAAGAAACGCCTGATTCACCGAATTGATCACACATACCGATCATATCCATTTTTACGGGAATTCCTGCACGAGTAATTGCACCTGCGACGAGGTTACCGACACCGCCCTTTTGATGCTCTTCAACGGTAATAATTCGCCCAGTTTCTTGCGCAGCTTTACGAATAACCTCTTCATCGAGTGGTTTAATGGTATGCATGTTAATTACACGCGTTTCAATGCCATGATCCTTTTTGAGAATGTATGCAGCACGAAGAGCTTCGGGTACTTCTGGCCCACAGGCAATCAAAGTCAAAGTCTCATTTTCTGAAACATAGTTAGTTGAAAGTGTGCATTCAAATGCATCTATAAATTTTGGCTGCTCACCGCGATAGCGATACACATTTGCTTTACCGATAACAAAGGGAGTATCTGCCTTCGTAATAACGGGAGTTGATTCGCGAGCAAAACGAATAGCAGCAGGGCCAACTACTTTCAATACCGCTGCCTCAGTCGCTTTATCTGACTCCAAAACATCACATGGCACAAATACCTTCATATTTGGTAAAACCTCCAAGAGAGTAATATCTTCAAGTGCCTGGTGTGTTGCGCCATCTGGGCCGACAGAGACACCACAGTGCCCAACACCGATCTTTACATTCAAATTTGCATGACATACGGTCGTGCGAAGCTGATCCCAGTTGCGACCTGAAATAAACACACCGTAACTACCAATCACCGGAATTTTCCCTTCTTTCGCAAAACCCGCCGCAACAACAGTCATATTTTGTTCTGCAACGCCCATACTAAAGAATCTATTTGCACGCTCTGGATTATTTTTGTAAAAATCCGAGATACAAATTGAGCCCGAGATATCAGCTCCTAGACAAACAATTCGTTCATCACTGCCAATTCGAGCAAGTGCAGTTCCAAATCCGAAACGAGTTGGAGTCATATCGACCTTCATTGTTTCTTCTGCATTCCACCAGTGTGGGCGCTGCGACTTTGGAATTAAATTTCCATATTTTTGCGCGATTGGATCACGAAATGCCTTAGCCCCAGCAATAATTTCATCGGTAAGAAAATGTTCGCAACCAAGTTCGGCAAGAGCTGCTTTTAATTGCTCCAAATTTGGTGCCTTTCCATGCCACTCACATTTATCAGCCATGAAAGAAATTCCGTTGCCTTTAATACTATCAAGAAGCAAAACAGTTGGTTTATCGGTACATGTTTTTGCAAGTTCAAATGCGTTAAGTAACTCTTCAATATTGTGACCATTAGCTCTAATTGTATTCCATCCAAATGCGCGATACTTATCTTCAATCGGTTCAATATCCATAACATCACACACACGCCCATCAATTTGCAGTTTATTAATATCAATAATTGCACAGAGATTTGAAAGTTTATAATGCGCCGCACTCATAACGGCCTCCCACACACTCCCTTCTTGCTGTTCGCCATCACCCATAATGCAATAGATTCGATAGTCCTCTTTATTGAGACGGGCAGAAAGTGCTGAACCGATAGCAACTCCCAAACCTTGTCCGAGTGAACCGCCGCTCATTTCAATACCAGGCAATTTGTGCCAATCAGGGTGACCTTGAAAAGGAGCACCTAATGCACGAAGTCCATATATAAAGTCAGTAATAGGATAGTAACCAGCAACACCCATAATGCCGTACTGTGCAGGACATTTGTGTTGACCAGAAATGAATAATCGATCGCGGCCAGCCCAGAAAGGATCAGAAGGCTTATTGTTCATGACTCCCAAATATAACGCAGCCTCAGCGTCGATAATAGAAAGAGAACTACCCGAGTGACCAGAACCCGCAAAATATAATGCCATTAAAATATAGGCACGAGCTTCACGTGCTTTTTGAGTAATAAATTCAGCTTTTTCAGAAATAGTTCCCACGATGGGGAACTGAATTTCTTTTGACGTAATTATCTTATTTTGAGAAGCAGTTTGGGTAGGAGTAGTAATATTCATGAACGACATGCTATTGCTTCACCGCCGAGTATTCAATCCCAATTTCATTGACAAAGATTCGGATTCTGATGGATTAACAATCTGGTCGATTTAAAGCTACGTGGCTTACTGTTCTTTCAGCAGCAACACGAAAATTACGCAATAATGGCCCCATCATGGGATCTAACTCTGCAGGCAACTCACATCTCTCACTGGTAGGTGCTTCGGTTTCAGTAGTAAGAGAATAAGACTCGACGACTTCGCCATGTTGTGAATATTCTGGTGGCATAAAAAATAATTAGTTGCGAGCAAAATGTGCTCTAATTAAAAAATCCCCTCAGCGCTGAAGGGGTGTAAAAGATGAATTAATCGTCTTCTATTCCTTCAGCAAAGTTTCGCCAATAATAATAATTGGGCGAGAAATAATGCTAAGAGAGAGAGAAGAATGTTTCATCGAATGGGATAATACAAAAAGGCAAACTCTTTCGCAACAACTGCTCCACACTAAACGAGTACATGTGCTAAAATTTCAATATGATTACAACAAACGAAAAAACTCTTATCGAATTAGCGCTTCAAGGAACCGTAAATCACTCAGATGAATTTATGCCACACGAGGTAAGCCACGAAGGAATTGCATACAGCGTTCCCGGCGTTGGCTCAATTACCTACAATGTGAAAGTCGGCGATAAAACATTTGGATGGACCTCTGACCATACAGAACCGGGCGTTTCGACGGTCTGCACATCAACCGAAAAAGCATACATGAAAGGCTACAATTTTTTGGCATGCATTGGCAACGAAGTTCGCGTTATAACAGGCGATGCAAAAGGGGCAAAAGGAGTTGTGACAGGCAAACATGGCGGCGTTGAACATGTGATGATCGATTTTGCTCAAAACGTTTTAGAAAAACTGACCATCGATGATAAGTTTTTGATTCGTTCAGTGGGCCAAGGATTAGCACTCGTAGATTTTAATACTATTCGAGTAATGAATCTCGCGCCGGCTCTCTTTAATAAAATGAATGTTTCAGCTAAAAACGAGCAACTCACGGTTGGCGTTACTCATATTGTTCCTGCAGAAATTATGGGCTCGGGCATTGGATCACTGGCAACAACTCGTGGTGACTACGATATTACAACTCAAGACCCTGAAGCGGTGAAAAAATATAAACTCGATCAAATTCGCCTTGGCGACATAATAGCGATTACCGACGCCGATAATTCATACGGCCGCTGCTATAAAAAAGGCGCTGTTTCAATTTGTATCGTCGTGCACTCAAACTCATTTATTGCAGGGCACGGGCCTGGCGTTACAACAATCATGACAACATCAAAAACAGGAGTTATTAAGCCAATAATAGACTCGCATGCGAATATTGCGGAGTTGCTCAAGATAGGCAAATATAGAAAGTAGTCTACAAACAGCCCTAATTCCCTTGCTCTCTAAATTTCTTACTCTCTGGTCGTTCTACCACCCGCCACCAGCACCTCCACCTCCTGACATACCCCCGCCAAAGCCTCCGAATCCTCCTCCACCAAAACCACCACGGCCGCTACCCCAGAAACCACCGCGCGTGTGCCAGAAATCCGTAGGAAGGCCCTTTGCTAAACGAGACTGATACGTCTTCGAAAGAAAGTAATCGAGAATAAAACCAACAATAGCGAAAAATGCGCTTGCAGCAAATGCAAAAGTAAGAGCAAAAAAGAAATACCCGAAGAAAAAACCTCCTAAACCACCCAAAATTCCGCCAGCATACCAAGACTTTGACCTGGAGAGAAAACTTACAAAATATGAAGAAAAGAATAAAAAAAACATACCGATATACCAAACAAAATTTACAACATTATTAGCAGAACCAATCGGATCCTCTGCGGTATACTCGCCCTTCAACGCAAGCTGTATAGAAGCAATACCAGCGCTGACCGCGCCATAAATATTACCTGCCTTAAATAAGGGGACCATATCATTTCTAATAATTCGGCCAGTAAGAATATCGGGCAAAGCACCTTCAACACCGCGACCATTATTGATAAAGATATCTCCATGATCAGGAAACGATTGCCCGAGTTTAGGGCCGATGGCAATAATTATTCCATTATCTTTACTTGCTGTACCGACCTTCCAAGTGTCAAAAAGTTTTTGAGAATAGGTAAATGCATCCAATCCCTGAAAATCCTTAGTGATAACCACCGCTATCTCAGTCGAAGTTTCATCTTTATAAGCAGAAAGTTTCTGTTCAAGATCAGCACGCTGAGATACTGTAAGCAGACCAGCATAATCATTAACAAAGCCTGTGTACTGTGGGGCAACAAAAGCAGCAACCGCAGCTGAAGCATATGAAAATAAAAAGATAAGCCCAAAAGTAAAAGAGCAGATTTTCTTCGTGAGCAAATTCATAGGAAAATCAATTAAGTCTTATTTTCGTTCAAAATCAACAACAGGTGCATTCTTAGCATCAGGAGTTGTTACTTCAAAGCGAGCTTTCTCTTCGAAATTAAACATTCCTGCGATAATGTTTGACGGGAATGTACGAAGCTTTTTTGAAAAAGCATTAACAACCTCATTGTAGTTATTGCGGGCAACAGAGACGCGATTCTCAATCCCTTCAAGTTGTGTTTGCAAGGCTAAAAAGTTCTCTTGGCTTTTCAACTGTGGGTAGTTTTCGGTGATAACAAGTAATCTTGAAAGAGCAGACTCAGTTTGGTTTATAGCAGCCACTCGATCAGCAGAACCTGGCTGTGTACCAGCGTAACGTGTACGAGCTTCAGCTAACTTTGAAAAAACTTCAACCTCTTGGCTAGCAATACCCTTTACAGTAGCAACCAAACTAGGAATTAAATCAAAACGACGCTGGTACTGTACCTCAATGTCGGCTTGGGCAGTTTTTGCATTTTCATCTAGATTTACAAGAGTGTTATATGAAGAAACAACCCAAATGCCTAAAACAACAACAAGGCCCAAAATGCTGAGAGCAACAATTTTTCCGAGTGATAACTTCTTTTCCATATATAGGGTGAGAAATAGAGAATATAAAAAACAGTGACGCAAGTATACGCGAGTTTAATATGATTTAGTAGTGACACATTTTTCAAATAGTGGACACAAAAAAGCCACCTTTCTCGTTAGAAAAAGATGGCTAAAAGTTTTGAATTAAGTTTGTTATCTGCACAGCGTAATAGAGAAACCGATCCGATTATTCCCGCAGAGCGGGAGTCGAATACGACCTGTCCCATTTTGTAGCAACCGAAGTTGCCGGTGTTTTGGGACTGGCTTTGATTATAAAATCAAAGTTGCTCTATAAAAGAGACATTCCATCCGCAGGTTCTCCTACGGATACCTTGTTACGACTTAGCTCCAGTCAGTAGTATCGCCTTAACCCCTCACTGAGTGAGAAGCTTTAGGCGCTCCTACCTTCCATAGCTTGACGGGCGGTGAGTACAAGACCCAGGAACATATTCACCGCGCCATGGCTGATGCGCGATTACTAGCGATTCCAACTTCATGGGGTCGAGTTGCAGACCCCAATCCGAACTGAGACCGGTTTTCTCGGATTTGCTCCCCCTCGCGGGTTCGCTGCCGTTTGTACCGGCCATTGTCGCACGGGTGTTGCCCCAGGTATAAGGGCCACGCTGATCTGACGTCATCCTGACCTTCCTCCGCC
>CAYHBN010000024.1:0-17263 GCA_964354865.1 uncultured Candidatus Peribacteria bacterium | reverse complement strand
AAAACCTTATACTGAAGCCATCGAATAATGGGCGTGTAATTATATCGGCTGTTTGGAAAATGAAAGAACGACGCAAGCTCTTCTGGAACCATTGTCGAAATTCTTTCACCATAACTAAAGATTCGATGCTTCATGTTATGCATCATCCATGGTGTATTCAAAACATGAAGTGGAATAATACGTCGAGTCTGAAAATAGTTCATCACAGGATCTTTAAACAAGTTGAGCGCAACAAATATATCGTTCATTAACTCTTCACTACGAAGACGTGTTTTTCCTTCTGCATAGAGTCTGATTACCGTATCAAATCCTTCTTGCTGAGCCTTTTCACCCACATGTTTTGCCCGCTCTTCTGCAGTCTGCAACATACGAACATACGAATCACCACTCTTTGCGCCAGGTGCGTTTGTGCCATTCATATCATCTTTAATTCGGTCATAGCCAAAAACGATTCCTCCAAAAATAGTCCAAATAAAACCAATCAGCGGGATCTTGCTCATAAAACTCTCTTGTTTTTTATTTTTAAACAATGCCGTTCCCTCTTCTTCTGCCTTTTTTCTCCAGGAATTAGCTTTTGGTTTTATGGTAAACTGAATAATACCCGTTTCATCATCTGCCAATTTAGACAAAACGTTAGTCATACTATTAAGAGGATCATTTTCAATAGTCTTATAAGTCTTAATTGGATACCAAAATTTATTTGCTTCATACGCATAATATGCAACAGGCTTGTAGCCTTTTTTGTGCATTTCATATGGTTTTACGTATTGAATATCAGCATCGGGATAGTACGAGGTAATTTGTTTTTCAATAAGATCTCGATACTCATCGAGCACTACGAAGTACATGTTTACAATCTTATTTTGAGCAACGATTTCAACGGTAACAAAGTTGTGCGAGAAAAACCATCGACGGATTTGATTGCGCAAACTTAATTCGCGAATTTCATAAATTGATCTATAAAACTGCTCCATAACACCTATTTTCTCCTTAAAATCTTTCTCTACTTGTTTATCTTTATCTTTCTGAGAGTCCTCACGAGGCAGCTGAATTTGCATGTACACCAAATGCTTTTCTACCATTCGGTGACGAAGATATCGCAGCAACCTAATAATCGTAGGCACACCATACCAAATCAGCGCTGAATAAATAACGATCTGAATTGGATGTTTGTAAATCCACGTACCGACTAAGTCCCACTGAATTTGTTTAAAATAATTTAGTACTGAATCGAGCATTTTTGTTTCGCTTTTTATTAATTTATCTGATTAGTATAGCACAAACCCGCCTATATTAGAAGCCATCGGATTTATATACAATCTTCTTAGTATCCCCGCGTAAAGTGAGCCCTTTGCTGAATAATAGACGTCTAATTGCATTAAGTGTCGCTAAGCCTGCCCCCGGAATACCTAAAATTTCACTTGGAGATAAGAGTGAAACCTGTGCCAAAGTAGGATTTAGATTACCCTGCTCATCTCGAGCCCAATATTTTGTCACTTCCTTAAGTGGTCCAAATTTGATTTTTCCTATATCTACAATTGCGTTGTAAGCACGCTGAGAAAGCACAGAGGTTATTCCTTTATAGACACTCCATACAATTTGTCCATTAGGAGAATCATTAAGCAAAGCTACTTGTGCTTGTCGAGCAATTCCATCAGATATTTCGGCTATTTTTCTCAGTGTTGATTCAACTAAGATAGCCATCATGCGATCACTGATAGGATTTTTTTCAATAGATGAATACGCTTTCAACAGCTCTTCTTTTATAAATGCTCGTAATACATTCACATCTGATACCTTCGCGACAAAGTCGGGAGAATGAAAAAACTGGTCTACAACATGTGCAACATATAGTTCATTATTATTCTGAGCCATAGCGGCAACTATATACCAAAGCCAATATTTGTCAATTCCTGTCGCAAAAACGTCATCTAGGAAACCTCAAAATCCAGAATCTCTATACCTATTATAACCAGGCCCGCCTCGTAAAGTTCCCCAATAATCACGGTATCTATTCGTTTCTGGCATAAATGGATCAAGTGGAGGCAGTGGCTGTTGAGAAGATCCCCTAAAAATAGACTCAAATTCAGGTGTTGTACTCTGCGACCTTCCCAAATCATGCGATCGATCGCTAGCAATAAGCGCAAGTAATATTCTTTGAAAATGATCTGCAGCTACAACTTCATCAGGAGTTATTGGTGGCACATTTTTCAAATCTGGCATAACGAGCAGTGCACCTTTTGTATCTCCAGCTAAAACAAGCTCAGTTGCTTGCTTAATTGCCGCTACTCTATTTACCACTTGCTCTCCAGCTTTTCCTCCTGTTTCAACAACAGCAGGCAGCATTTCATTGGCAGATGCGAGCTCAACTTTTTCAACCATACAGAGAGAGAGTTATGCATCAACCGCCTTCTGAATAAAGTCTTTTACCTCACTCATTTTCACACGCTCTTGTTGCATCGAGTCGCGGTGACGAATGGTGACTGTTTCACCCTCTTTTTCAACGGTGTCGAAGTCGATGGTAATGCAGAATGGAGTACCAAGCTCATCGTGGCGACGGTAGCGCTTACCAATAGAGCCGCTCTCGTCGTACTCAACCATGAAGTACTTTTTAAGTTGAGTGAAAAGTTCACGTGCCTTACCTGCAAGTGGCTCTTTTTTCATGAGAGGCAAAATTGCTGCTTTTATAGGAGCTAAGGCAGGCTTAAATCTCATGACAATGCGAACGTCTGCTGGCTTTCCGTCAGCTGCTGGTGAAACTTCTTCTTCGTCGTAGGCATCGAGCATGGTAACGAGCGCAGTTCGAGTTACACCGAAGGTTGGTTCAATACAGTGCGGCACCAATTTTTCGTTAGTCTCAGGATCCAAATATTCGAGTTTCTCGCCCGAAAACTGAGTGTGCTGCTTAAGATCGTAATCACCACGGTAGGCGATGCCCCACAACTCACCCCAACCAAACGGGAATTCATATTCAACGTCCCAGGTCTCTTTTGAATAGTGAGAAAGTTCGTTGTCGTCGTGTTTTCTCCAGCGCATGCGCTCGGTCTTCAATCCCAAAGTTTGAACAAAAAAGTTATTCATAGACTCTCTCCAGCCATCGTATAATGGCTTCCAATCTACCTCTTTTACAAAGTATTCAATCTCCATTTGTTCGAATTCTCGAGTACGGAAGGTAAAGTTACCTGGTGTAATTTCATTACGAAATGCCTTACCAATTTGACCAATACCGAACGGCAACTTCTTACGCGTAGTCTGCTGTACATTTTTAAAGTTGACGAAAATTCCCTGCGCAGTCTCGGGACGCATGTAGACCATTGCCTGAGAATCTTCGATCACACCCTGATACGTGCGGAACATCATATTAAAAGCACGCGCCTCGGTAAATTGACATTCACCACACTTAGGGCACGGTATTTTCAGTTCGTGAATCTTTGCAGAAATCTCATTTAAAGAAAGCTTTACTACCTCTTCAACGGGCATTTTTGTCTCGAGCAACTTATCGCCACGAACACGCTCATTACATTTTTTACAGTCCATCAACGGATCGCTAAACGAAGCAACGTGACCAGAGGCCTCCCACACCCGAGGATTCATCAAAATTGCGGCATCAACTCCTACCATATCTTCACGCTCTTGAATAAAGGTCTTCCACCAGATTTTCTTAATATTGTTGATCAACTCAACCCCATAAGGCCCGTAATCCCACGTATTTGCCAATCCGCCGTAAATTTCTGAGCCGGGAAACACAAATCCACGACGTTTACAGAGCGACACAATCTTATCCATGGTTACCGTAGAATTCATAATTTTGAGGGATTAATGCGGGGTGGATTATAACATACCGAAGCGGCGAATTCTCGCTGAGAGCTCAAATCGTAAAATCTTTAGAATCAAGAATAATGGTTACCGGCCCATCATTTACAAAGTCTATTTGCATATCGGCGCCGAATTCGCCTTCTGCTGTGGTAATCCCCTTATCTTTACACTTCTGTATAAATTTTTTATACATATCTTTTGCAAATTCCGGTGCGCCCGCATCGGTAAAGCCGGGGCGACGCCCCTTTCGACAATCTGCATACAAGGTAAACTGAGAAATCACCAGTAATTCGCCGCCGCAATCTAGCAACGAAAGATTCATTTTCCCCTCACTATCGGAAAAAATACGCAAATTCACAATTTTTTCGAGGAGTGCATCGCACATCGCATCAGTATCACCGTGAGCAACGCCGAGAAGGAGTAATAATCCTTTTTTTATGGATCCAATTTGATTGCCACCAACACTAACCGAAGCATGCGTTACACGCTGTAATACAATTTTCATGATGAAATTTTATCATATCAATAATCCGCGCTCTATACCTCTTGCTCTAAGTCGAAACGATATCCAATAGAGTGAACGGTATGAATAAATTTTGAGCTAATCCATTGTTCGAGTTTTTTTCGCAATCTGCCCACATGTACATCGAGCGTATTACTTGCAACTCGCGCGTTGCGATCCCAAACTCCCTCTATAAGAGAATGTCGGGTAATAAGTTTTCCTCTGTTAAGTACAAAAAACTCAAGTAATTCAAATTCTTTGTTGCGAAGAGGAATTGTGTGTCGGTTAAGTGTTACCGTTCTGCGATCGGAGTTAAGTAAAATATTATAGATAGGACTCTCCGATGGGACTTCTTGCTCTTCGCGCAACAACGCTGCCTTCATGGCACGCGCGAGGTAACTATAAGTACATGGCATCGTATCGCAACGAACTGCAATCCCCTGATCTACAAGATTTTGGCATGAGTCTAGTACTCCATCTGTAATAATGAATATGTTTGCGTAAGGATGAACTTTCTTAAGCAGAACTGCTGCATCGAGCAATTTGGCATCTCTATCAACATAAATACACACCGTGCGCATAGTCCACGAAATATCTTCAAAATTTAAGGTTGGCGTCCACATAGCTTCGCGGACTGAGACCCCCTCATATTTGAGTCCATCGCTGATTCTGCGATGATTGCTTCCCGCTCGAAATAAAAGAAGAGCTTCCATAAAGAGAAAAGATGAGTTAAAGAGTAAGTAACAGGCAGCACTACTGCCGCCTAGGCTGTCCATTTTATTTGACATCTCTAAAGTGTCAAAGACATAGAACAGAATTAGTTCATAATTATGAACCTATATCTGTTAAGCAGCACATATAACCTGTCATTTATTACTGACAACATCTCTAATTAACCCATGATTACAAAAGAATCACTCTCACTGTTAGTAAAAAATGACAATATCCCCTCGTTCCGCGTGAAGCAAATATTACAAGCTATTTATAAAGAAGGAGTCAATGACTTTACCTTAATCACCACACTGCCTCCTGCATTTCGCGAAAAATTGGCAAAAGAGCAGACATTATACTGTTTTGAAATTATTAAAAAGCTGCAGTCACCTGACGGCAGAACAGTAAAAGCACTCTTCAAAATGAAGGACGGCGCCCTTATTGAAGGCGTTTTAATGAGATTTAACGATGGGCGAAACTCAGTGTGCGTCTCGTGCCAAGTAGGGTGTGGACTTAAATGTGGATTTTGCGCAACGGGAACCATGGGACTCAAACGAAATCTGACCGCAGAAGAAATTTTTGACCAAGTTCTCTACTTCAATAGCTACCTTCGGCAATTAGCCAAAAGCGAAAAACAAGAAAAAGGAAACGAAAAAGGCGCACGCGTTGATCATGTCATTTTTATGGGAATGGGTGAACCGATGATGAACTTTGATAATGTCACGCAGTCTATTACCTATATGAACGACCCCGATTACCTCGAAATTGCCGCGCGTCATATTACCGTTTCAACCGCGGGCGTGGTTCCCGGCATTGAAAAACTAACGGCGTTTCCATTGCAAATTAATTTGGCGGTGAGCTTGCATGCACCGAATCAAAAACTTCGCGAAAGTATTATGCCCATTGCACGTGCGTTCAATTTAGAAAAGCTCATGGCTTCGCTCAAAGAGTATACCGAAAAAACACACCGTCGCGTTTCATATGAGTACGTTATGTTAAAAGATATTAACGACAGTGAAGATACGGCGCGCGAACTTTCAGCCCTTATTAAAGGCCAAAACTGCCACGTGAACTTAATCCCCTATAATCAAACGTATTTGGGATTCACCAATGCCGGCAAATCGCGAATCGATGCCTTTAAAGAAGTCGTTGAGTCACACGATATTCCCGTAACCGTACGCGTTTCTCTCGGACAAGACATAGACGCCGCATGTGGCCAATTAGCGGTGAAAGAGAAAAACTCGAGTGTGCCTGAGCTCCAAGCAAAGTAACTTACCCAGCTTGTAAAACGGCCCAACGTTGATGCTCATGGTAGAGTTTTTCAATAGCGACCTCAGGGGTGAGCCAGACCAGATCGTGACCTACCTCGGTTTTTTGACCTGTATCTGAGATTCTTCCGACAAAATAAAAATGACCAATATTCTCAATATAGAGGTCTTGAAAGGCGGTGTAAAAAAATTGCGTAGCTTCTCCAATCAAACGAAGGTCGTTAATTTCCCACCCTAACTCTTCAATTGCCTCACGCTTAAGGGCTTGTTCATAGGTTTCGCCAGCATCAACGCCACCACCGGGTAAAAAAAATCCCTGCGTAAAAGAAATTGTCGCAATTTTACCCTCTTTGTACATAAGTCCATACGCGCCGTGACGCTGAATGTATTCTTTACCGGGAATTTTTGTGCCGAAGATTTTCATTGAAAATAGAATACACTACTTCTCTTCCCCTCCTCAAAGTCGACAGGTATACTGCGCCCATATTTTTAGATAAAAACAGATGCTCCCCACGACCCTCCTCATTACAAACAAAACAAACATCGCATACCTATCACGGTTTCGAGGCTCGAACGGCACTCTTCTTTTACATAAAGATAAAGGATATTTATTCACCGATGCGCGGTATCACATTGTTGCTAAAAAAGTGTTGCCGTCAGATTATTCAATCATCGATATAACGAAGGGCTTCGACGAACCGTGGCTAAAACTCCTCAAAAAATTAAAACCAGAATTAATAGGATACGAGGGCGACGATATAAGTCTCGCGCTCTTTTCTCGGGTTAAAAAAATCTCTGAAAAAATAAAGTTTGAAGACGTGAAACACTGCATTAACGAACTACGGATGGCAAAAACCGAGACCGAAATCCGACTTATTAAAAAGGCTCAGTCAATTACCGACGACCTACTCGTTGACCTCAAAAAAATCCTTAAAGTAGGCATGAGCGAGCTAGATATTGCGTGGAAAATCCGACTTTTGGCTCACGAATTGGGCGCCGATGATATTTCGTTTGAACCAATTGTCGCCATTAACGAAAATGCTGCGGCTCCACACCACCAAAACTCCTCACGAAAACTTAAAAAAGGAGATCGATTATTACTCGATATGGGAGTGATGTTTGAAGGCTATTGCAGCGATATGACACGAGTCCTTTTCAGCAAAAAACCCACACCATTTGAACAAAATATTTATACAATAGTATGGACGGCTCAAGAACAAGCAATAGCAGGAGTTAAAGCCGGAAAACGCGGCACCGAAATTGACTCCATCGCACGAAATGTCATTCAAGAAGCAGGATTTGGCGAGTATTTTACCCACTCACTTGGGCACGGCATCGGACTCGATGTTCATGAACTCCCAAACCTCTCAAGTAAATACGATAAACCACTCGTAGAACACAGTGTGGTAACCAGCGAACCAGGCATTTATATTGAAGGGAAAATCGGCATACGCCTTGAAGATATGATTATCGTAGGAGAGCATAAAGCAGTCAACATTACTAAGTCGCCGAAAGAGATTGAAGCCTGTATGATACAGCTGTAAAAGTGCTCCTCCTATTGCCTCTCACTCTTCTACTTCTTCTATTCCCTCTGCCCTATGTGTGGAATTATTGCCTATCGCGGTCACAAATCGAACGCAGCACGCATGGTGCTTGAAGGACTAAAAAAACTTGAATATAGAGGATACGATTCATGGGGAGTTGCAGCACGAACCGTCGAGAAAAAAGGTGGCGTAGCAGAAGCAGATATTTTCATTCACAAAAAAACAGGAAAAATTGGCGAGCTGAATTTGTCTGAATTAAGCCTCCCCCGCTCTAGTTTGGCTATGGCTCATTCACGATGGGCAACGCATGGAGGCGTTACACAAAAGAACGCTCACCCACATGCGAGCGTAGAAAAAGATATCGTCATTATTCATAATGGAATTGTCGAAAATTATCTTGAGCTAAAAAAAGAGTTAATTAAAAACCGCTACGAGTTTGTGAGTGAGACAGACACCGAAGTTGCTGCGCACGTTATTCATGCAGAGTATGAAAAGTGTGGCGATCTAGAAAAAGCAGTTTTGAATGCACTTAAAAAATTCACGGGACGTTACGCTTTTTTGGTAATGTCGAAAAAACACGACATGCTGATTGCGGCTCGCCGAGGCTCGCCGCTCATCGTCGGCAAGGGAGAAAACGGCGACTACTTTGTTGCATCTGACATTCCGGCATTTCGTATGCACACCGATGAAGTGATGTACCTCGACGACGAAGAGATGGTCGTCATCGATGAAAAAGGCGCACGATTTATGGATTTGAAAAAGAATAAGGTGGTCCAAAAACGCCTTATTAAAATTACCTGGGATACCAAAGAAGCCGAGAAGGGAGCGTTCCCCTATTTCATGATCAAAGAGATCATGGAACAAAAAGAAACCATTCATAGAGCCATAAATCAAGACGAGAAGTTGATCAAAAAAATTACTCAGTCAATTCAAAAAGCATATGGAACTTATTTCATCGGCTGTGGTACTTCGGCAAAAGTATGTATGGTCGCCAGCTATCTTTTTTCGCGCATTTCACAAAAACATATTAATGTAGAGTTCGGCTCAGAATTCCCAAATTTCAGACACTTTATTAAAAAAGGCAGCCTGCTCTTGGCCGTATCTCAAAGCGGCGAAACCGCTGACACGCTCGAAGCAATGGAGGTAGCGAAAGAAAAAGGCGCAAAATTAATCTCACTCGTTAACGTAGAGGGCTCTTCGATGGACCGCATGTCTGACATTACTATTTATCAAAAAGCGGGACCAGAAAAGGCCGTTGCTTCGACAAAAGCGACGACCGCACAAATGGCGATTCTCACACTATTGGCCTATGCAAACGCCGGCAAGCTCGATGAAGGCAGAAAACTTCTTATTGAAACCGCAGCTTCGATTAACGATATGTTGAATCCTCGTTACGAAGATCATATTCGAGCTCTCGCAGAAAAAATCCAACACGTAGAAAGCATGTATGTGATTGGACGTGGCATGAACTACCCGATGACGCTTGAATCTTCAATCAAATTACAAGAAGTGTCATATATTCACGCAGAGGGATTTGCCGGCGGAGAGTTAAAACATGGCCCTATCGCCTTAATTAGCGAAGGAACTCCTTGTATAGCCCTCGTTGCGAACGACGAAATGAAGAATGAAATTTTATCAAACGCAACCGAGGTAAAAGCACGTGGCGGCTATATTATTGGCGTCTCCCCTACCAACGAAGAGGTTTTTGATTATTGGATTAAAGTACCAGATGCAGGCAATTCATCGCCAATCGTAAACATTATTCCGATTCAAATTTTGGCATATCACCTTGCACTCCTTCGAAAAAATAACCCCGACATGCCACGAAACTTGGCAAAGAGCGTGACGGTTAAGTAAATTTTTGGTATAATACGGAGAATGAAAATACCTTTAGAACTAGAAGGAATTCAGTTACCAATTGGATGCAGACTTGCTCAGCCAGAAGATCTTGCAGACCCACTTTTAGATATTAGAGAATTTAATCGAAGATTTACTATTGTTGTAGAAAACCATGACCAAGAATTGAACGATAAATGCAAAAATGACACTAAAAATCTTCATAAAGCACTCGAAAATGCCTTGTCACAAAAAGGCATACTTTTTTCTACATTGCCGAGTCATGGCAGAAAAGGCTCAGAACGAAGACAAAATAATCTAATTCAGAATATACGATTTTATATTTGTCCTCCTTTTCTGGCCTCGATTGACGAAGAAAATAAGTTAGAAGGAAGAATGAATAGAAATGAAAATATATTGGAGTTTGCTATTCACGTTGATGCACAAGGCACTATTCACGGTATCCGAAAATGGGAAAATGAGTTAAACGGAAGTTATAAGAGAATGGCGAGAGAACAATTCAAGAAAATGGTTTTGACTACACTCATAGGCAAAAAGGTTGAGTTAACCGCATGTTATGGCGACTGGGAAGCGATGAGCGCCATAATAGCAAATGCGGTACAAACTGCATCATCGGTATTTAAAGGATACGCCGCGCTTATTCAACAAGAGGAATCAGCAGAAGCAAGCTCGGTATCTTGATAGAAAAATCCCTCAAAAAATGCTATAATTAGGGCAGTAAATAAACAAAAAACAAATATATGACACTCGACGAACAGTATCAAAAAGTGATCGACGATCAACGCAGCCATCTTTTAGGAATGCAGAAGAACTTTAACGAGCTGTGCGAATCTGAAAAAAAGAAGGCACAAGACAAGTTAGCGGTGCTGCCGAAAGAAGATCGAGAAGGACGACAGGCTGTCTTAGAAGAGCAAAAAAAAGTTCTCGACGAAGCTCTCGCGAGCTTAAAGGCAGACGTCGCTGAATCGACTCGTCACACGATGCACGGTCTTGAGGCAATTATTCGACAAAAAGAATCGTTGGTATTGAAAGATCTTGAACGTCAGTTGGCGGCACTGTAATTACGAGCGTATACTGCACATCATGTTTAACAGAACAAAAATAATTTGTACGATCGGCCCCGCTAGCGAAAAACCAGCAGTTCTTTCAAAGATGATCGACGCAGGAATGGACTGTGTTCGACTAAATTTTTCACATGGCACCTACGAACAATTCACCTCGGTCATTGAGAGAATTCGCGCTGTTTCAGCTGAGAAAAAACAAGAAATCGGGATTATTCAAGATTTACAGGGACCAAAAATTCGCATTGGAACGATTGCCAAAGAAGGAATAAAAGTGGTGAAGGGAGACACGTTTACATTCACAACGAAAAATGAAAAAAACACCACTCAACAAGTTCTGATTCCCGTTCAATACAAGCACCTTCCGAAAGATGTAAAAAAAGGAGACACACTCCTGATTGCTGATGGATTAATCGAGGTTACGGTACTCGGCGTTAACGCGGCGAAGACTACCATTGATTGTGTCGTCGTCGTTGGTGGACTCATTGAATCTAACAAAGGAATCAATGTTCCAACTGCCTCTATTTCGGCTCCGTGCCTCACGGAAAAAGATAAGAGAGACGTCGTTTTTGGCGTCAAACAAGGCGTTGATTATGTAGCACTTTCATTTGTGAGAGATGCAAAAGACGTTATTAAACTTCGCAAATTACTTCGCTCACTCGGCTCTAAAGCAGGTATTATTTCAAAAATCGAACGCCATGAAGCCATTGAAAAGTTAGATGAAATAGTCGAAGTGTCAGATGCAGTCATGGTTGCTCGTGGAGATCTTGGAGTTGAGGTTCCGGCTGAACAGGTCCCACTCCTTCAAAGACACATCATTAATGTTTGTAATAATTTGGGCAAACCCGTCATTGTTGCAACGCAAATGCTCGCCTCGATGGTAGATAATCCACGCCCAACTCGTGCAGAAGTTTCAGATGCCGCTCATGCAATTCTCGACCACGCCGATGCTATGATGCTTTCTAATGAGACAGCCGTTGGCCAATATCCAGTTGAAGCGACCGAAGTTCTTTCGAAGGTTGCACAAGCCGTTGAGGCCGACTTAGAAAAACGCGGTCATTTGCTGAAATTCTTACGAGATGACAATATGCGCATTACCAACGCAACCTGTTTGAACGCGACAAAACTCGCACACGATATTCAAGCAACCTACATTGTTGCCGTTACTCGCAGTGGCTATACCGCTCGTGAGATTGCAAAATATCGTCCGTCGATTCCCCTGCTCGTCTTCTCATCTGACGCAACCGTCGCACGTAAAATGTCTATTGTATACGGGGTAAAACGAACCTTCGTGCAGTGGATCGAGCTCGAAAATCCTCTCAAACAAATTCGCGCATCTCTCATAAAAGATGGGCTCGTCAAAGAAGGCGATGAAATTGTTATCTGTAATGCAGGATTTGGAAAAAGGGAGAAATTGATTACGACGACGATGATATAATCAGGGCATGATTATTCTCGGCATCGACCCCGGCATTGAACGTTGTGGATTTGCGGTGCTTGGCGTGGTGAAAGGAAAAACGAAGTTGCTTGATTGTGGCTGCATTCGCACGCCGAAAGAATTATCGTTGAGCGAACGACTTGGCATGCTGCATACCGATTTGCGCGAAGTAATCACAAAGTGGGAACCGAATACCGCTGCGGTTGAAGAGCTCTTCTTTTCTAAAAATACCAAAACTGCGCTGACCGTCGCACATGCACGTGGCGTCATTTTATTGTCACTCGAAGAGAGCAAAATTCCTGCACGTACTTTTAATCCACTTACCATTAAACAAGCAGTGTGCGGTACGTCTAGTGCAGATAAAAAACAGGTTCAGAAAATGGTACAATACGAGCTGGGACTTCACATTAAAAGTGATGACACCGTCGATGCAATTGCCATTGCGCTCTGCATGAAAGCGCACATGCGAGGATTATAAAAATGCACTCTATGCAAAAAAGAAAAATCAGTTTCGGTGCAGTAGTAACACTCATGGTGATTGTGGCTGTCGGGTTAGGTGCGGCATTTGGATTTGGGCTCATTGGCAACACACCGGATTTCTCAGGACTGACTGAAGATACTTCAAATGATATTTTAGCACCCGCTCCTAAGGCAAGAATTGCGAGACCAAAATCATCTTCGAACAAGAATTACACGCAACTTTTACAAGAGGGCAACTCTTTTTTAAGTAAAAATAAACTCGAAGAGGCACTCACTAATTTTCAAGAGGCGGCACGAAATAGCCCTAAAGAGAGCCTCCCTTACGAAAAAATTGGTGAAATATTTTTCGCCCAGGGATCATTCGATAAAGCAGCAAAAAGTTATGAAATAGCTTTTGGATTAAATACAAAAAACCGAAAACTCTATATTAAACAAATTCGTAGTTTGCTTAATGCGCGACGGGTTACCGAGGCACAGTCGTTGCTTGAAAAAGCCCAGATAAAATCACCAGAAATCCAATATTTGAGTGCACTCATCAATGCGTTTTTTAATGACCAACAAAAAGCGAGAGATGCATTTATAGCGATATCGCAGTTAGGTGGCGCTGCAGCAGATCCTACTGACCTAACTCCACTCGACATTCTCAAAAAAAACGCACTGCAGTTTGATAAAATGTACCAAAGTTTCGACCTGGCTAAAGAATCTCCGTTATCATATCTACAAGCATTGCTCGCAAAAAACTTTGATCAAGCTGGTGAATATGGACTCGCCATTGAAACTGCATTTAATGGACTCAAATCTCAAAATGATTACAGAGATATTTGGATTATTCTTGGCCACGCATATCTTAAAACGCAAAAGTGGGCCGATGCAGAAGATTCACTCACGAAAGCCCTCGCTCTCGACCAACGAAGTGCCGAGGCCTACATGTATCGAGGTATTTCGCGCATACATAATAAAAAAGTTCGTGATAGCATTGGCGATTTTACCCAAGCACTCGCAATGGGATACAAACCTCGCATTGAAGTTCTACTACAACTTGGCGATGCCTACTTTGTACTTGGTGTGACCGAAAAAGCACTTTCGTATTATCAACAAGTAATAAGTGCAGACCCCCAAAGTCTGGCTCTATTTAAGCGACCGGTGTCAATTGCGCTCTTCACACAAAGTGATACAAAAGTGGCTAACGAACTTATTACCATTGCAACAAAAAACTTTACAGACAATGCAGCCGTCTATGCATGGAAATCCATTCTGCTCACGCGTAGTGGAAATCTACTCGATTCGAGAATATTTTTAGAAAAAGCGCTCTCACTCGATACGCAAGATATCTATGTGCTAGTAGCGCAAGCAGATCTTGATAGTGCCGTTGGCAATTCACTCGAAGCGATAGCATCATACAATCGTGTTATTGAAAAAACTGCTGCAGCCGACGACCTACTTCTTTCACAATACGTGCAACTAAAACTCGACCAAAAAAACAATACTCCTTCATCACTGTCTCTAGAATAATTATGCGAATCGTACTCACACTCTCTTCATTCTTCTTAGGTACCGTAATCGGAAGTTTTCTCAGCGTACTTATTTATCGCATTCGTTACAACAAAAAACACACCATTAAAAGCAGATCTGAGTGTATTAAATGTAAAGAGACCATCTCTCCTCGAGATTTAATTCCTCTTGTCAGTTACCTCGTCTTACGTGGCAAATGCAGAAGCTGCAGCACCTCGATTTCAATTTACTATCCCCTTATTGAACTTTTCACGGGCGTGCTCTTTGCATTAATGTACCTCAAATATCCATTCATGAGTGCCAATGGCGCTTTTTCAGGTAGAGAAGCAGCACTTTTTATTCTCAACCTCTATTTCATGAGTGTTTTGAGTTTTAGCTTTTTCTATGACCTTAAATTCATGCTGGTCTCTGATCGAGTCATGATTCCTGCAATACTCATTGCATTGGTTTCAAGCGTACTGCCGGGCACCCCTCATATAATCGATTCACTCATGGGCGCGTTCATTGCATTCGCGCTCTTTGGCATTCAAATTGTAGCGTCTAAAGGCAAATGGCTTGGCGGAGGAGACGTACGAGTTGGCGTATTTATGGGCATGATTCTCGGATGGCAACTGACAATCGTAGCACTCTTTATGTCGTATATCGTAGGTGCATTTAGTGCGGTATTCACAATTCTAACAGGTGAAAAAGGAGTAAAATCGAAGATCCCGTTTGTGCCATTTTTGGTTATAGGAACGCTCATTTCACTGTTTCTAGGGCACGAACTTATTGATTGGTACCTCGGCAGTTTTAACGTATAATCTGCCCGTGAAAAACAAAGCACTGCTCATCATTCTCGACGGATTCGGCGAAGGTAAAGATTACGAAGGCAATGCGATTACTCGTGCAAAAACAACGATACTCCCTCAATTGCGTTCTGAGTTTCCCGTGACATATTTACAGGCAAGTGGACATGCTGTAGGTGTTCCTCAAGGCACACAAGGTGGCTCAGAGGTTGGACACTTTACCATTGGAGCTGGACGGCAAGTATTTCAAACTCTTGAAGCAATTAATCAAAATATTGCGAGTGGTGATTTTTTCAAAAATCCAACGCTATTAAAAACATTTGAAGATTTTAAAAAACGAAAAAATGCGACATTGCATTTAATTGGACTTGTATCTGATCAAGGGGTGCATGCACATTTAGCGCACTTAATCACCCTGCTCAAATTTGCCAAAGAAAAAGGAATTACGAATATTGCCATTCATGCCATTACCGATGGTCGTGATGTTCCTATGAAAAGTGCAAAAAAATATATCGACCAAGTTGAAGATGCGCTCATTGAACTAGGAATTTCTAAAACGGCACGTATCGCAACTATTATTGGCCGCTACTATGCTATGGATCGCGACTCAAATTGGGATCGTCTACAAGTGGCTTTTGATCTCTATACTGAAGGCAAAGGCGAGCGAGAAAACGACCCCGATTCAGCTATCGATCATGCCTACGATCGAGGAGCTGAAAGCGATTATTACATTGGCCCAATGGTTTTAGATGATGCAAAAATAACGTCAAACGATACAGTTATCTGCTTTAATTTTCGAACAGATCGAGTACGACAACTTACTTCGGCATTTACAGGAGAACACAGCGATACACTAACGCTCTCTCAACCGATAGAAAAAAGACCTCGCCCTACATACATCTGTTTTGGAGATTACAGCAAAGTGGCTCCCGTGCTGTTCCCTACTCCTACGGTCAAAAATAATTTAGCAACGGTCGTTTCTAATGCCGGAAAAAAACAATTTAAAATTGGTGAGACTGAAAAATACGCTCATGTAACGTATTTTTTTAACAGCCAAATTGAAGCACCGGTAAAAGGTGAAGAACGCCAGTTGATTGCATCACCAAAATGTCCTTCGTATGCCGAAAAGCCAGCAATGAGTGCGCGAGAAATAACAAAAGCGCTCATTACGACGATTCAAAATGAAAACTACGAGTTTATCGTTTGTAACTTTGCGAACCTTGATCTTGTTGGCCACTCAGGCAACTTAGCATCTACCATTCGAGCGGTAGAAGTAGTCGATGAATGTTTAGGCAAAATCGTTCCCGAAGCAATGGCTCATGGCTACACCGTTCTTATTACCGGTGATCATGGCAACGCAGAACAGATGTTATACGAAGATGGCACCCCATGCCCAAGCCACACCAAGAATCTTGTACCATGTATTATTTGTTCCCTTGAGCTAACAAAAAATTCGAAACCAACAATGACACTTCGTGACGGCGGAGCTCTTTACGACGTCGCCCCAACAATCCTCAAAATTCTTACCATTGAACAACCGGCAGAAATGACCGGCACCTCATTACTATGAAAGCTGTCATTATGGCCGGCGGTACCGGCACTAGGCTCTGGCCACTCAGTCGCGATGAACAACCGAAACAATTTCAGGCGTTTGTCGGCAAGCACACCATGCTACAACAGACCTACAAGCGTCTCTCTTTTTTGAAACCTGCCGATATTTATGTTTCAACCATCGCGCAATATGTACCACTTGTAAAAAAACAACTTCCTAAATTACCAAAGAAAAACATCATTATTGAAAGTGCCATGCGCGATACTGGCCCCTCTATTTGCTACGCAGCACAAGTGTTAAAAACACATGGTGCAGCCGACGAAGTCATGGCAATTATCTACGCAGACCACCTTATTAAGAAAGAAGATGTATTCCGTTCGAGCCTTAAAACAGCCGTTACCTATGCCCATGTAACAAACAAATTTGGCGTGATAGGAGTTAAAGCACAGTACCCAAATGTGAATCTTGGTTATATTCGCATCGGAAAACTTTTAGAGAAACGTCACTTACAAAAAGAAGAGTTCGACGTGTATGAACTCGACCGTTTTGTTGAAAAACCAAATCTTGAAAAGGCGCAGCAATTTTTGCATTCCTATAAGTATTTTTGGAATACCGGTTTGTATGTTGGCCGTGTGCAGATGTTCCTCGATGAATTTAAAAAACACTCACCTGCAATTTATAAGGCAATCGCCGTGCAGAAAAAATACGAGAAGTCACCAAAAATTTCAATCGACTAC
>CAYHBN010000023.1:0-17292 GCA_964354865.1 uncultured Candidatus Peribacteria bacterium | reverse complement strand
TAATAATTTTCCGCGCGTTTCAACGATATCACTTCCCAAAGCAATAAAAAGAACGAGAGCTGAAAAAATACTAAAGCAGACGGCCTTAACCCCCTCATACTTATAAAAATTACGCACATACTCTCGAACGATATCTGAAAACGACGTGGTTCTTATAAATTCGCCGGTGAAAGCACAGAATAGGACTGCAAATATTACAAAATACTCATTCATGCGAATTTGATGCAGTGCATAAAACGAGAAAAAAATTGTCACAAAAAAGAGAAAACGAAGGTGAGTAGTAACCTTTCTCCAGTTTTTTATCACTACAATAGTGGCAACGATCGTCAAAAGAGAAAGTGTGTAATTGCCAAATATAAAGGTCCACAAATCCATGGGTCTCCATTCGTTGCCAATAGAAATGAGGCTGTAATAACCCTTAACTGCGACCTCGAAAATCTGACTACGGAAAAATTCAATGTTTTTTGGAAAATACGGATTAATAATAATTCCGGAAATAATTCCGGCTATTACTATAAAGAGGGGCTGAAGTGTTTTTAGCTTCAAAAAAATCTTTTTCTTAAAATCAAGTTGACTGAGCGCCTCTGAAAAAACAAAAAGTCCCGAGAGAATAAGCAAGACCGGCCAACTTCCGTGTAGCCAGACATAAAAAAATGAAAGAATATAAAGGAACAACCGCTTATTGCTAAACAAAGCGTAAACCACTCCAAGCATGAAAATCATTGAAAGAGAATTTGCTTTTCCTAAACTCAAACGAAAAATTAAAGGCCCCGAAACAAGTATGTACAAAGCCCAAAATAGAGAGCCCTTAATACTCTGTGATTTTAATAATAGGAAAAGTGAGACGACGAGCATCGCCGCGAAGAAAACCGTTGATAGCTTAAACGCAACGATGGGAGCGAGCCCCAGAAATAAAAAAGGCACAACCAGTAAATGATACAAATAATGCTGGTCGGTAAAATATGACTGCAAGCCGGTCATCTGCAGCCAAGGAAAATCACGCACAAGTAATTGCTGCTTAACCAACAGTGACATTTTCAAATGATAAAAAGCATCGTTATCACGAAAAATATCCGAGTACTGCAAATAAGAGAAAACAGCGAATGCAATTAAAAAAACAACTAGTATCTCTCGCCACAAATGACCTACCGTACTTTTCATAATTTATTTTACGCCCGCAATTCTACCAAATTTTTATAACCCCAGCGATAATTTATCCAACCTCAAACTGTTTCATTTTAGACGTCGCTCCGCTCACCAGCCGTATATTCGACTTTGCCGTGTCAAAATACCCCGCCAACTCTTCAATAACGGCCTCGTTAGCCTTTCCGTCTTCGGGAGGGCACGTTACACTCACCTCATAATGAGAGGCGTCGATACTGACGGTTTTAACCGCATGTGCCTTTGGTTTAACTTTCACGAAAATTCGCATATCAGAAATAATTTATCGAATATCTTTGTGTCGTAACGTTTTGGGATGGTGCGTAAATACAACACTCAAGTAGTTATATATATACACCAAGGCGCTTCTAATCGCCCCGTCTTTATTCAGCCGACGCGCCGAAGAATACATGTAAAAATCCATACTAAATTTCACCTTACCTACTTCATGTAAGCGGCGCGCAAACTCTGCGTCATCTCCAAAAAACAATCGACGTATCGAATCCGCCACTGAGTTTTAGTGCATCACGACGCGCTATACAGTTACCCCCAATCGCCAAATAGCCAAACAAAAAGTAGCCGGCAAGTCCCAATGTTGTCCAAAATATCTCCACCAAAAATCGCCCAAAAATCCCTTGGTCATAAAAAATATAGGGGCCGCTTAAGAGCACTACCTTTGAATCTTTTTCAAAAACCTTTTTTGCTTTTTCAATCCAACCAACAGGCATTCTCGAATCGGCGTCGACAAAGGCAACAAGTTCACCCGTGGCATGCGCAATACCAGTCTGTCGGGCATAATTAACACCCTGTTTTTTTTCGCTGATAACCTTCACCCCTTCATACGATTTCGCAAACTCGACCGTGCGGTCGGTACTTGCATTATCAACCACGATAATTTCAACACCTGGTACATGACGAAGACAATGCTCAATACATGAACGAATATATTTTTCTTCATTGAAGGCCGGAATGATAATACTCATTTTCATACCGAGGTGGGTTGTGTAGATCATCGTACATCTTTCCACTCTTTACTGGAAGAGCGCTTTAGAAAGAGCACGGTAAAGCCGTTAACCACCCAAATTGAGAGGAGTTTAGGCCAACCTATTTTGTGCGCACGCCTCGCAGGGTGATACACCACGAGAGCCCGATCGAAAAACGTTTCGCCGACTTTTGCGAGCCTACTAAAAAAATCAATATCTTCACCGGCCGCTAATTTCGCATTAAATCCACCAACTTTTTTAAAAGCATCTGCACGAACAACCATGAATTTGCCGTGAGACATACCGCGTTTTAAATAATTATTGCTCACCCAAAACCACCAATCAATTGCACCAAAAATGAGCCGATCGGCGAATGTCGCGACTGACGGCATAACCCCAAGTTTTACCGTAAGTCCAACGCACCTTGGTCTTTCTTCAAATTGACGAACCACATGCTTAAAAAATGAATCTATATGGGGAATCGTCACCGCTGAATCAACAAACATAATGAGCGGATATTTCGCTTGCGTGGCGCCTCTATTGCGCGTTAACGCAATCGTCGCGTGCACTGCATCGTGATTCTTAATAACATGCTGCGCATACTTTCGCGCAAGATCAACCGTGGCATCTTCGCTCTTGTTATCGCTCACAATAATTTCAACAGGCACGCTTTTAATTTCAGAAAATTGCCGAAGCATTTCTTCGATATATTTTTCTTCGTTGTATGTGGGAATAACAATCGAAATCATAGTGATTGTGTAGAAGTGGCTTTTCTGCGCAAATGCCTTTGGAGTGCGTATAACCCAGCGGCGAAGGCAAGCCCACCCGCGATTAAATAACCAGTGCGCAAACTTGAGTCGATGAGCTCATATGATTGTCCGAAATAGTATCCGACCGTAATCAGCATGCCGCTCCACAAAAACTGTCCAATCACATTGAGCAGTATGTAGAGTGGGAACGAAATACCAATTGACCCAGCTGTCATAAGAACAAGGGGAGCAAGCCCAAAACCAGACGAGAGCTTCGACATGATAAGAGTCTTTTTCTGATGTTTTTTAAAAATCCTTTCAACCGCGGCCACACGAGTAGGAGTAAAACCGAACTTGTGTCCGAAGCGATTTATAAACGGCCTCGCTGCATATTTACCAATGCTATACCACGCCGTATCGCCAATTAAATCTCCAGCCATGAGGGTAAAATACGTCGGCCAAAATGTCACGTATCCTTGATGCAGCAAAAACCCCGACATCACACTCAAAATAGGCCCTTCGACTATCGCAAGCGGTAGCATGATCGCATATTTATACTTCAAGACGAGCACGAGAACTTGGGCGAGAGTGGGCATGTGCAACGAGTATACAACACGGCTCTTTTTTGGTATAATGCTGCGATATGCCTTTACCTGAAAAAGCCAACGAAATAGCCAAAAGAATAGACAAGCTCGACCAGCTGAACGAGGTCGCCCTTGGCGAGGAGGCGGTTATTGGTGTTGAACATGAAGAAGAGATTGAAAAGCAGGCGCGAAAGCTCGACGGAAAACTTGATGCAACTTCAAAAGCGGCACTTGATAAAAATCTTGATGAGCAACAAAAAGCGCTCGACGAGCTAACCGATCCAACCGACAAAAACTTAAACCAGTTTGTTGCAAAATCTCTGGACGCACTCAGTAGCTTTGAAGAAAAAGCCGAGAAACCAAACGAAGCCGAACAACGCAAACAAATTGTACAAAAGTGGTTTGGAGGCTCAGAGTCGTTCAAAGCAGTCATTGAACATCTCGACAAGAATCCCGGTGCATACGACATAGGCAGAGCGGGGTACTACCTTTCACAAGTGGCTGAGCTTCTCGATCAAGATAAAGCGTTCGATGTATCAAAGGGTAATTATAGATTTACTATGGAAGATACTGATAATGCTATTAACAATATTGTATCAATCATTTCAAAGATAGGAGATACGGCGACAGCTTGTAAGTACATTCTCAATGCTCATAAACTTACACGAGATGAGAGCTCGTTCTTATCGTTTCTATATGGAATCACTCCGGGTAATCAAACTGCTAAAAAAGAACACTTCACCTCAATAAATTATTCTGATGAGTATGCAGTTATCAGTGAATCCATACGCAATCACTGCGAATCATACAAAATTGATCTTCCTCAAGATATTAATCAATTGACCCGTGAACTCTATGAGGCTGCCCAAGGCTCTGTTGAGGTATTGAGATACGCTTTGGGAAGCGAATTTATGAAGGTGGCAAAAAGTACTGCAGATGTGAAGCAAATTGTTACTATCTACTCAAAAAATTATGATATCCCTAATACTGCAGACCTGACAATTCTTATGCAGCTGGGAAGTCTTTCTTTGAATGATATCAATAGAGAAACGGTAAAAAAACTCGAACCGCTGAATATTGCCCAGCTTGACGGAGATGCGGTAGGCGAGAATACTCGGTTCTCAGCGTATAGATCGATACTGACACACGGCACTCTCGATGAATTAGTGGCCTGTGCTAAAAAATTAGATAAAGGATTAACCTCAGAATTTGAAACTTTTATGTTTTTTTGTTTAGAGATTGCCCCTCTCTTAAAAGACCAAAATATTTTATTGTTAGCCGATAGATTTAAAAAAGAAAAATTCGGTATTTCCACTGATTCGTTAAAGATATTCAGTATGCCTTTCAAATACGCAAAAAATATCGATGATGCTTTTACTATTGCGAAGACCATCCGAACATTTACTGCAAAATTTTTAAAAGAAGACACTGCTGCAAGACAAATGGCCATCCTATTCCCTCAAATAGATAATGCTTACTTGAGTAGTGACCTTGCCACGTACAGTGAATTTATTTATCAAATTAAAAGGAACTGCGAGAAAAATACTTTGTCTGGTACTGAAGAAAATATTGCAAAAATGCTAAACCCTATCGCAGATGTTTGGCTTAAAAACCCATCTTTAGTTTCAAATACTCGTTCAAATCGACTACGTCTCGAAGGTATTGATCCATTTTTTCTTGAGGAATTCGACAAAAAAAGAGCGGCAGCGGGTTTGAGTTCATCAATTGATCCTGAACCTTTAAAAGAAAAAGGACCTCAAGCTGTTCCAACAAAACTTGAAATGGGAACCGTTGAAAACCCTTCAATAATTACAAAAATACAAGATCGTGGCGCAGGATATCTTGTTGATAGAGCCGCAGCTTTAGCAGACAACATTAGTGGCATCGAATTAAAAGATTTACATCGTAGAGAAGAAAAGAAGGGCGAAATGACCTACGTACATTACTACGAAAGTCACGGCACCGAGTTTATTCAAGAGATCCATCTACCTACCGATAAAGCGGCTTTCAATGTTTACTATGCTAATGAATCTGGCTTATATGCGGCGGAAACGGCAACTGATACGCCGATGCAAAAAATCGATGGCGCTCTTTTTGAGGCCACTGGTTGTATGGTACATAAAAGAGGAGTACCTACTGAAGTACTGATTGTGAATGGCGATACCAAACAACCAAAGATTCATCCTACTCACGATGGTATTTTAATTATCGGCGCTGACGGTATTCCACATATTGAACATATTGAATCAATCGATGGACAACTCTTAGGAACTGCCCAAAAGGTAGACGCAAAATACGCAGACCGAGACCTTTTCACACAAAAAACAGCAGACCTCAAGTTAACTGCTATGCAAGCGCCACTCTTTCTTAAAGACGGCAAACAACTCTCTGTGAGCACCGTGGGAGTACCATGGCTTAAACGATCGTTTGTAAAATTCAAAAACGGCGATTATGGCTTTATCGAAAGCAAACAACCGGTAGACCAAAGAACATTCGTAAAAGTTCTTGTCGATGCCGGCGCGGTTGATGCAATAGCACTCGATACCGGCTACTACGACCGCTACGTCGATGCAAATGGCGAAAGAAATATCGGCCGAGATTTCAACCCGGTTATGATTTACGCAAAAAAGAGGTAGTCTTTATTGTTAATACAGTACTTGCTTCCAGCTATTGATATTTTTGCAGATTATTTTATAATAGCCTACTTAGCTTTTACCCCTATGAAAAATTTAGTCCAAAGTGCCAATGAAATGACCGCCCCAACACTACGAAGAGAAGAGGGCTTACTCTATAGAGTATCTGGTGAAGTGGGCGAGGGCAGCGTGGATCATTGGGTGAAAAAATGGTACCGCAGTCATGAGAAAGCCGCCTCTGCTCCAATAGAACAGGGGTTTTCAATGCTTTCTCCTTTTTGGGCTCGACAGAAAGAATTAGAAATAAAATTAATTAATGAGCTCTTTCCAAATTGCACCGTAAAGATGGAAGGGAGCCATGATGAACGAGTTGAAGGAAATAATTTTGATTTATTAAAAGGCAGACCAGCTACGGTTACACAACATGTTGAAACGGGAAATCAGGAAGTTTTTAACATAATGATGGAAATTATTAACGAAGCGTATGGGGTTTTGATACCTGCGAAAGATAAAATGATGAAGTCCGGAGGGATTACACTTACCCCAAATGATCCTTTTTTCAAAGAGTGGCGTGAGCGTATTGATGCTCGTATACAAGCTGTTTTAGGTCAAGACTTAGACATGGGATCAGTAGTTAGTGGCTTAGAAGGATTTGCAAAAAGAGTTGTTGAGTTAAAAAAACGAAATCCCAATACAACGATCATTGATCTTTTAGAGGCTGGTATCGTTCCCATCCATCCACAGCTTAATTTTATTCCTGGTAATAAAGATACTCATCCACGTTCACCACATGGAACCTTTTTGGAATTTAGAATTTACGACGTAAATAAACTCTCAAAAACAGCAGAAAAAACTTTTGGAAAGGATGCGCGACGCATGGATTCATTTAATGAAAATTTACTAGAGCTTATAGTGGGGGAAAGACTCGATACCATGTTTGATAATTTAGTTCTCTACACTCATTACGGACGTTTGGATCAGAGTAAATTTCATCCCGCTTTTCAAACAGCGCTGTATAAGCTGCTTAAAGTTGTTGGTTTGTGTATACAAGGCCGATTTTTACGAGATGCCGATCTCCCTCGACTCGAAGAGCATATAAAAAATTCGATTAAGATAAGTAATTCCCCACAGGAAATACCATATCGACTTTATGATATACAGTCTTCACTGGAGAAGATGATGAGCAAATAGTGGGATTATAGAAATTTGCCAAACTGAATGTTATTTGGGGCGGCAGGGTACAGGGTTCGTGCCTGAATGGCACTCCAGGACACTCACTTCGTTCGTGTCTGGCGTGGTACGTAGTACTACTTGCCGGGTACCCGCATAGCGGGTGGCGGTCCGAAGGGGACTTGAACCCCTGATCTCCACAGTGACAGTGTGGCGCTTTAACCACTAAGCTACCGGACCATACGAATTGCCGCGTTACCGCATGTAGAAGGCCTATTCGATGCCTTATTATCCGCGAAACGCCCCAACAGTATACCCAAAAACTTGTTTTCTACAATATATTTGAGAGAATAGCCCCTTGTAACCTGTTTTTAGGCTATGAATCACACAATCGACAGAGCAGAATTACAGCTGCCAATCATGTCACACGAGGTGCTCGACGCACTCAACCACTGTGCATTTCCCAAACCAGTGCCCAATAGTGCAAGAGCGACTCATAAGGTTATTGCACAAATTCGCGAATTTCTTGCTACGAATACGCTTCGCATAGATATACTTCAACCAAGCTTTCGCCCACGAAGTTGCAGAACTATTCAGAATGAGGCACGTGCTATTGCAGCAGCCGAAAACATAACAACAAATGATGAGCCGACAAAAGAGGCGTTCGAAGAGGTCCTTTCAACTCTATGCAGAATAATTGGAGTTCGAGTTAAACTAAGTTCACTCCCGGGACTTGAAAAACTAGTCGCATTTATTGACGCAAAGTTATATGTATTCAAAGTTGAAGAACTAGAAACAGAAAAAGACGCTGACTTAAAATCCTTTGCCAAAGCGATCAATGAAATACTCTCTCAATTTGGATGCAAGGACTCCGAGCAGGCAAACGCACGAAAATGCATTTCGGATTTTTTGAGTATGTTGTGCCAAAAAGAAGTGACACTATCACTACCAAGAGCGCCAAATGCGGTGAGAACACCCCAGAAAAATCCTGTCGGAATAGAACCTAAAATAATCACTGCCGAATTCGACGAAAATACACAATTGTACGATCATGGAGGAGAGACCGTTGCCCTGGTAAGACGACACGAAGCTAACTTTACTCCGTTGTGCAAAAAATATGATGGGCAGGATTCTCCGGGAATCATAGCTATTGCAGTAATAGTTAGCGGTAAAAAAACAGGGCGTACATTCCCCGTGAGAAAGATAACCCAAACAGACGTCAAAAAACGAAATGTACGTGAATCGGTAACGGTGAAAATACCCCTAAAACTAAACGGAAAAATGCGCATCCCTATAGAATAAATAGCTGACCAAAGCATCTACTGTATAATGCAAATACCGTGAATCAAATCTACTTTTTCGTACCGGGCATCTCTCAAAAATACCAAAGCGGGGGACTGCGCGTTACACAGCAGCTTCGACATTTTTTCCAAGAAATATATCCCGACGCACTGTGTGAAATGGTCACGACGCATGAGCGAATAGATGGTGCACTTTTTTCACAGGATTTATTTGCCGCCGAAAAGATGCTGAAAGAATCGCGCGAAAATCATGGCTCAAATGAAAGTCGAATTCTCTGCATTGTCACCTGGGGACCGCTGGTACAAGAGCACATTAAGCTCATTAGAAAAAACCTTCCAAAGGCAGAAATTATTTTTTATGCGCAGAGTTTTGGGTGGGGGATTAAGGTCCCCGCGGGCATTCCAATTATATGCGTGAGCCGATTTGTTATGTCGCAATGGGCACTCTACTCGAAAGGAAATTTTGTCGGATACGTGCCGCCGTCGGTTGATGATGTTTTTATTGACGCCGATCGTAGCCCTGGCAATAACGAAAAACGAGACATCGACGTGCTCGTACATTTGCGCAAACAAAATCACTACTGCATAAAAAAACTTATTCCGGCGCTAAAAAAGGCCGGTATAAAAGTAGAGATAATAGAGAATTGGATTGATCAACCCGAGTTCGCAAAACTCCTTCAACGATCAAAAGTGTTTTTGTACTGCACCGAACTTCATAAAGCAGGTTTTTTCCGCAGGCTGCCAGGCGAGGGCTTTGGCTTGCCGCCTCTCGAAGCATTAGTGAGTGGCTGCAAGGTCGCCTCAAACTTACTTGGCGGAGTCACGGATTTTTTAACCCCGGGCGTTAACTGCATAAAAGTTGAAACCGATTCTGTAAAAAAAGATGTCGCAGCGATTGAAAAAGCTATGAAAAACTTCGAGCCCACGTACGATGCGAAACTTGTGGACGAATATTCTGAAAAGAATGTAACGAAGATGTGGAAATGCTTATTAAATCACCTCTATGAATCCCCACAACCTTAACCACGCCTCATATACCCGCGCACGCAGCGAAGCCTGTTTCGGGCTTATTAACTGGCACGAATACTCACGTGATGCGTTTGAAAAAGCGCGAACAGAAAATAAACCGATTTTTTTATTGATCTCTGCACCAGCGTGGTGCCACTGGTGTCATGTGTACGAAAGCGAAGATTTTTTGTTTAACGAAAAAGTATATTCATACATTAACGAACACTATATTCCGATTTTTGTAGATGCAGATAAGCGTCCCGACGTAGTGAGAGACCGCCTCGAAGGTGGCTGGCCATCTACCGTTTTATTGACCTCAGAAGGCGCAAAAGCGTTTGGATTTTCTGGCCCACAAGAGCCACGAATTTTGCGCAAACTCCTTGAACAAGTGAAAGATGCTTCTGATAAAAAAGAGATTTTCGTCGCTCCAAAATCCGACAAAGAAAAAGCTGGCTTCAAAAAAATGTGCTCTGCTCATGTACCCTCACGGCATGCGCTTGAAGATATTATTAAAAACTATGTCGAGTTGTGTCGACTGCATGCAGACCCAATAGATGGCGGCTTTGGATTAGAATCAAAATTCCCGCAAGGATACACACTTTCTTTTCTTCATGACTTTGCCACGCGCACCGCTGACCCGCAAATTTTTGGCATGCTACAACGAGAAACAGACCACCACTACACGCCAAAAACACTTGCACCGTATCGGCTGTTTGATGCTATCGCTGGGGGCTTTCATCGCTACTGCGTGAACCGCGATTGGACAATTCCTCACTACGAAAAAATGCTGAGTGAGAATGCGCGTTTACTTCGTTTTTATGCCAATTACAGCGAAGATTCGACTGACCCGAAGCAAAAATCCGCGAAGTCTGATTCAACACACACAGAAATGGCGAATAAAACATTTAGCTATGTGCTAGAAAATTTGTATGATGAAAAATTTGGCGGATTTTATAACAGCCAAGACGCCGACCTTGAAGAGCACTATTATGGCTTGCCGATGGACAAACGAGCCGCATTACCAACGCCGCATATTGAGCAAACAAAGTACATGCCTGCTAATGCAGAAATGGCGGTAACCTTTTTGGAGCTCGCTCAAAAAGAGTGGAGGGGAGCTAAAACTGCTGCACATAAAACGCTCGATTTAATCGCAAAAAATGTTGATCGCCACAAAGGTGCCTCGCACATTCTGACGCAGACACAGACAACAGAAAACCACTATATCGGAGAACTTGCAGATACGGCATTCGCCGGACTCGCGCTGTTGCACGGCCATTTATTTTTTATGAAAGAGCATCCAAAAAAATATCTCGATGTACTCGTAAATGTCTGTGATTTTTTGACCGAAAAACTCTACGACAAATGTGACGGAGGATTTTTTGCACGCAACATTGCCGAGGATTCCCCGACCGACGCGCTCATTGCAAATGATAACGAACGCACCACTAAGGCCAAACCGCTCCTCGAAAACGGGGTTGCCGCATTTGTACTTCTGTGTGCCGCCGAACTATTTCACGAAGAAGAATACCGTCGCGCCGCGCTCACCACACTCAACTATTTTTCAGGCATTCTCGTTGGCCTAGACGAACAATACTACTTTGCAAAGGCTGCACAGTTGGCATTGGCGCAGCAGAACTAAGAATCCTGCAAAAGACAAACTGTTAAATAATCGTGATAACCAAGACGTTAAAGCTTCTCTGGAGCCTTTTTCTCTAGGATAATGGCACGATGCAAACACCGCAAAAAACACCAGAAAAAATCGAGCTGATCCTAAACTTAAAAGAAGACGCGTAAACAAGAATGCAAACGTTAATACACAGAATCCAATAACCGATTGAAGAATGGAAAATCGTCTTCGTGATAGTTCTTACTGAGTAGCGCTGCCACCTTTTCTCGACTCATGCCATGGGTTTTTAGAAACTGAAACTGCTTTGTGAATGTTGCCTTTTCGACGGGATTATTTGGGTATGGGTTCTCGGTTTTCAAATCCTCAAAGGCAAAAGTTTGCATATTTGCCTGGTACTCTTCGGCCGAAGCTGAGTCTAATAATTCCTGGCAGTGAGCTAGTTCATGACACAACCAAGCGATTTGATCGGGAGTTTCTGATGCCTCGAAATAACTTTGCTTAACTAAAATGAGCAGCTTGTCGGCGCTTGACTCAGAAGGCTGGTCCCCCTTAACCCACTGATCGTCGGGAACCACGGCAATAGTCACCTCATCGAGCCGATTATCCCCCAGGAACGCGTACTGCTTTTTATATGACTCAGGCAAATCCACCGCTTTCAATAAACGTATTCGCGCGAGTCCGACATCGTCTAACCCGAGTAAATCCTTTATTTCTGCGGTTTTTGACCGTTCGTCAATTAGCATTACTTATATTTTATGCTCAATCGCAATTATTATCTATTCTACGCCCTACTTACTTCGCCGCCTTTACTACATTCTGCCAATCATAGGGGAATTGGTAGGTTTCGAGTGCGCGAACAAGGGCTGCAAAAATATCCCACGAAGTGGTGTTTTTAAAATAAAAACCGTTTCCTTTTTCTTGGACCGGGTTGTAATTAACGGTCGAGCCGTCCAATTCGGGAGCAACGGGAACGCAACCATTTTTTCGAGCAGCTGCGATATCTTCTTTATTAAAAACAATTGCGATGTCGGCCGAATCGAGAGCTTCTTTTTGAGAAACGCCACATTGCGTTGTTGCTGCCATATGCAAACACACAGGGTGCTTTGCAGCAATTACCAACCGCACGCCAAGGGTTTCAATCCCTTCAATCATTTTAATAATTTCTGGCGATTCATCGTCAGTCATTAAGCATACCAAAGCAGAGCGCTCATCTGTCACCGCTGGTTTTACGAACGGTGCGTTTGGGTTTTCTTTTTTATCTATTTTTTGTTTTATTGCCATCTGATAAGTATAGCACGTTTTACGATTTGGGTAAAACTGCGATTTTGTCCGTGTATAGCTGTTATTCGGCCTACTATTTAGTTAACTTCGGCATCGAGTTGCGCGCCGCAGGTTAACGAATTCGCTTCTTCTGTGCTCTTTAATTCTGATTCTTTTCGAATTTGATACGCTGCCTCTCTTCGGGCTTTTATGACTTTACGAATGTAATGCAAGGCTTGATTTGATAGGGCATTTCTCTTCCATATACTGAGCCCTTTATCGGGGACTGCACCATTTATATCGTATTGAATACGCGTCGCATTTTGAATTTCGGGTGAAAGGTCGTTTAATAGTTTTGCTACTATTTGTGCCTCTTCTTTTAATTCAACAGTATTTTGCAAGTCGGCGTTTTCGTCGATTACTTCATTAAAACGAGTACCCGGTACAAGAGTGACATCACGTAGTGCTAATTTGTTTAGTTTTTCTCTAACACCACCGATTTCATATTCTTCCGAAAATTTTCCCATTAGTTTAGAATCATCTACCTCTCCATTTTTTTGTGTATATTCCTCACAAAACTTTTCGTACTTAGAAAGGAAAAGAGCATTGGTAAGATGTGGAATCATCGCACCGCTCGTAGCAGCAAGACGTAATAGTGTTCTATATAGTGAATAGGTCATGTATGAAACAATGCGAGATTGACCTTCCTTAAATGTAGTTCGAAGCGTTTCTATAAAGTCAATTACACCTTCTTGCATATAATCATCGATACTTGCTTCATCTGGGGCGAATTTTTTTGCGAAGGCTTCAATGAGAGGCATATGTGCCTTTAATAAAAACTCCTCAGCTTCTTTTGCACGTATTTTTTCTTCTTGAGTAGCCTCTGGATTTTTCCCAGCAAAGAATGCAGAAACCTGAGCTCGTTCTTCTTTTAATGGAAGTGGTTCTCGAATACCTATTAGAGAGAATATTTCGTTTGAGTCTGGGCTCTCTTCTTTTAACTCAGTCATATCTTTTTGTACTGTCATATTTTGAAGTCGTTGTGAACTTGACTTCATAGTAGTCAAAACGGTCCTAAATGTTACGGGCTCTGTGCGGATTCCGTCTATAAACTCTGAAACCGTGTCAACTCTACCCTTGAATTCTTTCTGCAAATTTTCAGCCTTTTGAGGGGCAACGACCCGTCTTGAAGGTTTTATGTCCTTCATCTCTACAATTCTTATTGTAAGTTTGGTATCTGCTCCATTGAGTGGTTGTGATTCAGCAAGTTGATCTGTTGTACGCAAATCCATATGTCTAAAATTATTTAATTAAGATTGAGACGGAAACATCAAGAAAGCTAAAATAGCTCATAATTGCGCATGTGTCAAGTTTATTTTATACCACTAGCAAACCAGGTTGCGCATAAAGAAAAGAATCGTGTAAAAAGAGTGTAATGAAAAAAATAATCCTCGTCGACGGAACCGGCCTCATCTATAGAGGCTTTTACTCAATTCCGCCCTATTTAAAGAGCCCCGAGGGTATTTTGACCAATGCGGTCTACGGTTTTACCATGATCCTTTTATCTATTATAGAGACTCAAAAACCCGATTGCATGGTCGTCGCCTTTGATAGAAAAGAAAAAACCTTTCGCCATGAGCAATATGCCGAGTACAAGGCCACAAGAACCAAGGCTCCCGACGAACTATTTGCGCAAATACCTATGGTGAAAGAGGTAGTGGACGCATGCGATATTCCACGTTTTGAAGTAGCGGGATTCGAAGCTGACGATATTATTGCGACGCTTGCGCGAAGACTGAACAATGAAAATCCAGAGTTACAGGTAATGATCGCAACGGGGGATTTTGATGAATTTCAGCTCGCAAACGAGAAAACTTCGATCTTGTATCCGACAAAAGGATTTAGAGGCGCCGATATTTTCACCCCATCGCTTATAAAAGATAAATACGGCATTCGACCAGACCAAATTCCTGACTATAAAGGATTAGCGGGCGACAGTTCCGATAATATAAAGGGCGTGAGAGGAATAGGAGATAAAACGGCCGTGGCTTTACTCAGCGAATTCAACACTCTTGAAGGAATTTACGAAAATATAGAAAAGATAACTGGCGCAAAACGAACCAAGTTAGAAACCGACAAAGAAAGTGCATTTCACTCGAGAGAGCTAGCAACTTTGAGATACGACGTTCCTGTTACTTTTACACTCAATGACTGCCACGTTGCGACCGCAGATTCACAGAAATTACGCGAACTTTTTAAGAAATTAGGATTCCAGTCATTACTACAAAGAGGGGAAGATGCATTCACGAACCAAGAGGGAACGAAAGAAGAAAATGACTTTGATTCACTCCTCGAAGATACCGCGCGAAGTACAAAGTCACTTTCCTCAGTGGCGAAAATTACGCAACAAAAGATAGTTTCTGACGAACAAGCATCGCTATTTTAAATTGACTTCTTGTCAAAATAAGTTTGATATAGCTATTGGCGGCTGCTCACACGCCTATACACGATGTTTTTGGCCTATACAAGCCATGAAATGAGTAGAAACGAGACATGCACATTTTTAATACAAACGAGTTCAAAGTAACGCTAAAAGGGGGCATGGCGATCTAATTATGTGAACATTATTTTGCGCTACACAAAAGCAAAAGAAAGGGCTCTTGAGCCGAATACTAAATATATCATTTTGATGTGCTACTTTTTTGATCATGCCGACTAGCCGTTTTTGGCTTATTTATGACGAAAAATAGTGTTCGATCAGGTATGGATTTTTTATTTATAGACCCTCTCATTTGCTCGACGCAGAGGCAAAAAAGATGAATACAAAATTGAAACAAACCGCATCAAAAAGCCCAAAACCAAGAGAATAGCGTTGCAAACCCAAATTCTCTGTACTATGTTTTGCAGCGTATTCCGGTCACACGGGGTAGCGCTTGTAAGCACTTTAACTCTCAAAAAAATATGGCAAAACCAAGAATCGTCGTCGGTTTAGATATCGGCTCCTCAAAAATCAGAACAGTCGTTGGCACTCTCGATGAAAAGTCGACTACCCCAAATATTATCGGCGTGGGGATCGCACAGTCAGGGGGCTTGAGAAAGGGACAAGTAATCGACGTTGAAGAAGCGATATCGAATGTGACATCGTCTCTTGAAGATGCTGAACGAATGGCAGGGGAACCGATTCACCGAGTATTTTTGGGCATTTCGGGTAATCACATTGAAGCATTCAACTCAAAAGGAGTTATTGCAATTTCTCACCCAGGCAATGAAATAACTGAAGAAGACATCGACCGCGTGCTCGAGGCTGCTCAGGCAGTTGCGATTCCGAACAATCGTCGCATATTACGAATTATTCCTAAATCGTTCACCGTCGACGAACAGCGAGGTATTAAGTACCCCGTTGGCATGACTGGCATTCGCCTAGAGGTAGATGCGCATATTGTGACCGGTTTGGTAACCACGGTTCGCAATATTGAAAAATGTGTGTTGCAAGCAGGCGTCGACATCGACGATGCAATCCCTGGAATTTTGGCAGCTTCAGAAGCGGTTCTTACAAAACGCCAGAAAGAACTTGGCGTAGTTGTGGTAGATATCGGTTCAGGCGGAACAGCAATCGCCGTCTTCGAAGAGGGGACTATTTTACAAACTGCAGTAATTCCCGTTGGCGCAGAGAGCGTTACAAACGACGTTGCAATTGGCCTACGAACTTCAATCGACTCAGCTGAAAAAATTAAGATCGAATACGGATCATGTATCGCAGACGACGTTTCAGACCGTGACACCATCGACCTTGCAAGCTTCTCGAAAATCGATATGCAGAAAGTTTCAAAACGACACCTCATCGAAATCATCGAGGCTCGTTACCACGAAATTTTCTTGCTCGTTAAAGAAGAGCTCGCAAAAATTCACCGCGACGGTATGTTGCCAGCGGGCGTTGTTTTGACCGGCGCAGGAGCTAAAATGCCTGGCGTAGTAGACGTTGCTCGAGATACCTTAAATCTTCCTGTTCAAATCGGTTTCCCACAGAACTTTGAAGGCGTCGTCGACAAAATCGAAGATCCGGCATATGCAACCGCAATCGGACTTTTGACATGGGCAACTAAGTTTGAAGCTCGACCATACGGCGGTGTTTCATCTCGCAGCTTCGGCGGTCTCAAAAAAGCTTTCTCGGGTATTAAAGACTGGGCAAAGCAGATCCTTCCATAATTAATTACTTCCTATCCTCTAATCCTCTTTTTATGGATTTCACTCAGAATACTTCTGGCCAATCGCAACACAGCTCTGGCAATAGCGGCCAATCAGCTGGTGGACAACGTGACGCACTGCGCAACCTTTTCTCAGGCAAGCAGTCAACTTTCAAACGTCGCCCTGCGTCGGTTGAAATGGTAACTCCCGAGATCACACCGATCGCAGCACTCAAAGTTGTTGGCGTTGGTGGCGGTGGTTGCAACGCGGTAAACCGCATGATGAAATCAGGCCTTAAGGGCATTGAGTTCATTACTCTTAATACCGATGCACAAGCCCTTTATCACAGTGAAGCTCCTACAAAAATTAACATTGGAAAAGCAACAACTCGTGGACTAGGCGCTGGATCAAATCCCGATATTGGCCGTCAATCAGCTGAAGAAAGTTCAGAGGAATTAAAGGCAGCGCTCGAGGGCGCAGATATGGTTTTCATTACCTGTGGACTTGGTGGAGGAACAGGAACTGGTGCCGCTCCAGTCGTTGCAGAAATTGCAAAAGAAATGGGAATCTTGACTGTTGCCGTTGTTACAAAGCCGTTCTCTTTCGAAGGCATGCGCCGCAAGCAACAAGC
>CAYHBN010000022.1:0-17463 GCA_964354865.1 uncultured Candidatus Peribacteria bacterium | reverse complement strand
CGAATCTTCCCCCAGCACCTATTACTACTGTCCGCACACAGGTAAGCGATCGGGCTACCAGTACACTCTCTCCCGCCCCAGCTTCTGAAACCATACGACATAAACTCAATGTTGATTTAAAAGAGCATGGCTCCAAATTTTTCTTCCTTGATGATGAATCTCTCGGCTTCAATGCCCAGCTTTTACCGGGTTACTGCCGCGATGAAAAATTGATGAACCAGGGGCAGTGTCCTACATTCCACAAAAACAAAGAAGACGTAAGAAAAGAAGTGGGTGTAGCGATGGAGTTCGTGCGCCTTCAAGGCCGACTTGCTGACTCTTACACTATCAACAGGATTTTTAATAACTACCACGCGAAAGTAAGCTCTGTATTTATTAAAGGGCTTGAGTTAGTTCTTATAGAAGATATCGGCGAATCAGTTTTAGATTCTCAAACCCCCGATGACATACGAGTTAAAGGCAGTTCTTCAAATATTGCCGAGAAGCTTAATAACTGGACCATACTGGGCCAAGCCGATGAACAAGGGGTTAAAATGATATTAAAAATCTCAGAAAATGCGCTTAATGATAGTAACGTCGTTGAGAATGATTTTCAGGTATCTTACAAACCCGACGACACCATTGCCTCGATTAAACTGAAGGGTAAAATGTACAATCCAAAAAGGTTTGTAATCATGCCTGATTTTTTCAAAACGATTGAGCCGGATCAGCCGTTACACCTCGAATTGGGAAATCTACAAATTACGCTTACCCCTAAATCTTTATTACAACACTTTTCAAAATTAGAAGAGCAAAAACAAAACCAAAGGCAATATAGAATTTTAGTAAACAAAAACGAGCAAGAAATTGAAGAGGTTTCTGATTCTGAGTGGTTTACCGAAAGCGACGGAGAGCTTTATAAAAAAATTGTGGGAGCGATTCTTGAAAAAAACGAAGGAGATGATGACACTGAAAAATTGAGAAAAATTGCGACCTGGCTGCAGGAAAACTTTAAGTATATGTATGATGCTCACGATAAAGATATTCCTAAAATTGCGGTTATAAGCATGCTTGACGGTGGTGGTGACTGCGAAGATGGTTATATTGCCTACAAAACTCTTGCTAACGCTGCAGGATTGGGGCATTTAGTAGCCGCTGCCGATTTTCCTGCTCATCGTGCTCCGCTTATTCAAGCCCCTTCATCACAGCAAACATATGAGCTCGGCGGTGCCACATGGACTCCAGTCAATATATTCTTCAGTGTTGGCAAAAAAGCTGAGTTTGGCGCCGGAGAATGGGGAGAGCTATTCAGTGTGACATTTCCCGATGGCACATTCCATATTCCTGAAGGATCGGCATACAGAGAGGTACTCATTAACGCAGAAAAAGATCAACCATCAGAAGTTGCCACGTCATATACCACTGCTCTCGAAAATTTTCAGAAGTTCATATTGGACAATCGCATTGCCCCAGAAATAGCTAAAAGAATATATACCCTGGATGAGCGCAAAAATCCGGATACACTGCATTGGTCTCATGCCGGATTTTTGCTTCTTGTTGATCCTTACGAAAAAGAAATCAACAAGATTTTTTATGAACTATCGCAAGCGGGTGAAGTTTCAGAAATTCACTACGCACAATTTCTAGCTGTCCAGAAAGCTATAAGTGACCTAGGGCGCCAGTGGAAAGAGTATGACAAAGAAACTTTTGGCTACAGCACATTAGAAAAAGTATTGGCAGAAGATACAGCTTTTATTGCAAGATTAGAGCTCAGCATCAAAAGTAGTAGTAAAAAAACATCTCACTAATATACATCCTACAGATCCCCCACGTCCTTCTCCCTGTAGTTTTTTTCGTACTCGGCTAAAGCTTTTTTGGCATCTGCACCGGAATACACCAAGGTATTGTCACAAAAAAATTGCTCGCCCGTTTTAGGATTAGTAAGCAGTAAATTCACATGTGCATTTTTACCTATTCGTGACCCGCGCCAGATTAGTGAGGTGACCTTAAAACCATTTAATTTTGCCCAGTACGCATTCAAAATAGTGTAATCATCACAGTCTCCAACACCATCGTTTATGGTCTGCATGGGCGCTTTGTATTCCTGCTTAAAGGTTTTATCACCACCGAACGCAACGATTCGCCCAATAACTGCAGTAAAAAAAGCAGGGTTGTTGTTTGGCAACGTTTTAATAATTTTTAATAATTCAACTTCGGATTCAATTTCTAAAAAATCGACCGGCGCTGTTTTCAACATGGTAATAAACTGTGCGCCATCTGTGCACTGAGCCAAGTATTCCCAGAATTGCTCCTTTGTTGCAATCTCAATATTTTCGTCACCAACATAGATATTTTTACTTAGTTCAAAAGGATCATCCGCCCACAAAGGATTCAGTGGCCGCGCTAATACCGTTACAGTTTCTTCTGCAAAGCCGAAACTACTGAGCGTATCGTACCGTCCAACATCCTCATTAGTGAGAACTAAATGACTCTTATTTGCCGGCTCAATCTTAGTATTGTACCTTTTAGTATCATAACTAACTCCATGAATTTCATCACTTTTTTTAGTCACTACTCGAACATGTAAATCCGAAGAAAACACCCGAAAAATTTCGTAGGTACCACCATCTTCATCATGAAAGGACAAAGAGTGAGATTCACCATCCGACGAATGATCCAACGAGTCAAATATATAACCACCATCTGTTAATGCACGTGAAATTGCATCACTATCTGTATTGAATTCCCAAGGATCAACTTCATTTTTTGGAAGTGAAAAAATTGCACGAGGATCCAAATTAATATTTTTCAATGCCCACTGTCTTTGGAGAATTTCGTAGTATTCGTCTTTCGAGAGCGTTTTAATTTCGAGCGATGGACCTTTATGTTCAAGCTCTTGCACCTGCGAAAGATCGATATTTTGAGAAAAACTCCATGAAGGATCTTCTTCGCAACCTTCAAGTGCAGGTACCGATGCCAATACACCGAGTGCTGCAATGCCTTGAAGAAAACCGCGACGAGTAGTAGTTACTGTTTCTGTGGGTAGATTTTCAGCAGGATTTTTTGATGGCTTCGGTTTTTGGAATTTTCCGGCTATTTTTTCGAAGTGTTTGCGCAACATAACTCCTTTATTTTAACATAAGAACGCCTATTCGTCTATGCCCGTAGAGCCATCTTTGACCTCTACCTGATTTCCCTCAATAACAATTCGGAGAAATCCCCCTCTATTGAACTCACTACAAAATCACGCTAAGGTTGTCATGATATTTTTTGTCACGGTTCCCCATGAAAAGACCTTTTATTCGTGTACTCTCTCTGGTGTTATTGCTCACTTTTGCATTGCCGCTAAGGGCTCTCGCGCTTAGCGTCGACCCCGCGTTTAATCCGAATGCCATTGTTCCCGATAGTGTTTTTTCAGATGTAAAAACGTTTGGTGGGGCGCCCGCAATTCAGAAATTTTTGGAGTCAAAGGGGAGCGTTTTGGCGAATACGAGCCTCGCTTTTATTAAAAAACTACACGAACCCGAGGATGCTTTATTGAAAAAAAATTTGCAGGATCCTCACTATAATTTGGCAAAACCGCGAACTGCTGCTGAACTTATTTGGGATTCTTCGACGAACAGTGCGCTCAACGCTCAGGTAGTTTTGGTCACGCTCAATAAAGAACAAGGACTCATTGCAAACCAGTTCAGTAGTGAAGACCGATTACAACGCGCGCTCGATCACGCAATGGGATTCGCCTGCCCCGACAGCGGCGGCTGTGATGGACTTCTCAGTGGATTTTATTTTCAGCTTTTCGGAAATTTCGACAGTGAAGGAAATCGTTATATTGGTGCGGCAAAATCTCTCGCAAAATCTTTTTATACACCCGCAGGACGAGGCCCCACGGTGAATGGAAAAATCTCGACAGTCGGCACCACGATTGTTTTAGATAACACACTCGGTGGCTTCGACGGCGTTGCTGCAAAACAAACCGTGACACTCGAAAATCATGCAACTGCTGCGCTGTACCGCTACACTCCTCACGTTTTTAATGGCAATTATAATTTTTGGAGATTTTATACGGCATGGTTTCGGTATCCAACAGGAACTCTTTTGAAAGACACGGCAACAAATTTGATTTATATCGTTACCGGCAATGAACGTCGTCAAATACCAGCATTTGTTGCGCGCGCCCGAAACATATCGATGAAAACAATCGTAAGCGCCTCACCTACCGAGCTCGCAAATTATCCGGTCGGCGCACTCTATGTACCACCAGCGAACACCATCGTCTCGCTCGACGGAAAAACGTATTTATTTATTAATGGGATTATGCGGCCCGCCTCTGCAGTGGTGTTAAAACAACGAAATCTCAAGACGAGCAAAGCGCTTCGTATCACCGCACAAGATGTTGCATTGTTTCCGATGGGCGAACAATTAATCCCAAAAAACGGAACGGTCTTACACACGCACTCTCATACCAATACGTACTACTTGATTAAAGATGGCTTTGTTAAACAGTTTACGCCGGTGACGTTGGCGCAACATAATAGTATCGAGACAAAAAAACGTGCAGAATTTATTACTGATGCAGAGTTGGCGCTGTACCCGCATGGCAGCTTTGTGACGCCAAAAGACGGCACTTTATTTAAGAACAAATCACAAATATTCATTGTGAACAAAGGCAAACGTTTGCCTATTTCTTCGGGACTTTTCTTAAACCTTAAATTCAAACAGAAAGATGTAGTTCGCCTACTCGATGACGAGACTCAAATGTTGCCGCTTGGCACCGCGCCTACTCCTACCGAAGGCACCTACTTCAAAGTGAAAGAAAATGGATATTTATACCAATTCAAAAATAAGTCGGTTCACTTTATTTCACCGGAGATGGCGCGCATTCATCATCTTAAAGCAAAATACACCTTCGACCTTGCCACAATGCTTGGCTGGCCGATTGGGGAACCATTAATCAAGTAACTTCGCCAACTCTTTTTTGAAGCTCTCTAAATCTTTAAAGTGGCGATAGACCGATGCAAAACGAATGTAGGCTACTTCATCGATTTTTTTAAGCGCGTCCATAACATCTTCACCAATCATTTTTGATGCAACTTCTTTACCAATTGCGCTCCACTTCATTTCGAGTTCATCTAACAAGGTGGCGACTTGCAGTTGAGTCACCTGACGTTTTTCGCATGCTGTCCAAATTCCCTTCTCTACTTTTTCTCGGCGATATGCCTCGCGTGAACCATCTTTTTTAATTACCAAAAAGTTTTCGGTCTCAACTGCTTCGAAGGTGGTAAAACGATACTCGCATTTTTCACACTCACGACGACGACGAATTTCACGGCCTTCTTTTGTGTCGCGAGAGTCGAGCACCTTTGAATCAGGATTTTTACACTTTGGGCAACGCATATCGGAATAGCTAATCAATAAAATGAACCGTCAATACCATTATATACCGCTATCCTAGCATATAGTAATCACTACGCTACAATCCAAACTGTATTTTTTAACAACAAACGTATGAAACTAAAAATCATTTCGTTCCTCACTCTGATTTGTCTTATTTCGGCGTTAGTACTTCCTGCAACTGCACTTGCAACCCCAATTACGGGTGCCGATATGGATATTACTAAATTATTTTTTTATAATGGCAGTTATACCGATGACACAGACGATGCAAATAATGCGACCGCTGACGACGTCGATTGGCCTACTACGGGAGGACAGACCATTTATTTCGGAGGCAGCAGCACCTTTAACAGCATTTATTTCTACGTATCGGCTGAAAATCGCAGCAGCGCATGGGATATCGCGACTTCAGGAGGCTTTGAATTTCAGTATTTTGATGGTGAAGGCTGGACTTCACTTACCGTAGTCAATGAAACCGGTGCATGGAATGCAACGGGCATTCACTATTTCTCACTCACTCCACCTGGACTCTGGGCCTCTACAACGATCAACGGTGCTAATAACTATTACCTGAGAGTTGCCTGTGATATGTCATGTAATCAGATGATGGGCTCATTCGATATAGATCAAATATCACTTGGTACGGGCGTTGGCGGTGGCGGAGCAGCCGTTCCCGAGTTCAGCACTTACGTTTTGTTATTTTCACTCTGTGTTGCAGGATTCGTAACATTCAAAAAGACTCAAGTACAAGGTTTCACTCGGGCGTAAATTTTGTGCCCTATTACTAGGATGCGCGCTCGTTACACTCGGTCCTCGCGGAACTTGACACAGCAGTGTCATACCGTCGCGGCCGCTCCAGCTCGCGCGTCGCAAACAAATCGGTCATGCCTGCAATGTAATCTTTGACCACAACAAAAAGAGTATCGGTAACCCCGATGCTCTTTTTATAACTCTCGGGGAGCGCATCGGGATTTTTTACGTAATGAGCGAAAAGTTTTTTTATGAGCTCTTGGCCGTGACGAGACATAGCGACTACATCGGGAGAGGTATACATTTTATGCCACAAGAAGTTTCTCAGCTCGGTGATGTGCGGCGCAAAGTCTAACGAGAACTCGACGCAGTCTGTTGGCTGCACAGTAACGTCGTTCATGGTGAGAATCTTTCGGTTCTGAATATTAGACACCGTAGTTTTTGTTAAATCGCCAATCATCAAACGCATACAGCTTGAAACGATTCTCGATGTTAATCCCCTCGCTGACATTTTGTATAATTCTTCGACATGCGCGACGGCGCGACGAATCATTTCGAGTTCCATAATTTCATCGAACGTGAAAAGTTTTTGACGAAGACCATCGTCAAGGTCATGGGCGTTATAGGCTATCTCATCGGCTTTATCGACTATCTGAGCCTCGATGGTTTTGCCTCGTACATTCTTTGTTTTTTGATCGTACAAGGTCTGATGTTTTGCCAATCCATCTGACACTTCGCTCGTTAAATTAAGACCTACAAAATGCGGATACGGATGCTCTAACACCTCTACAATCCTTTTACTCTGTTCATTGTGTTCAAAATGACCGCCATGCTCTTTCATCATTTCATCGAGGGCTTCTTCGCCTGCATGACCAAAGGGGGTGTGACCAAGGTCGTGAGCTAACGCTACTGCCTCACAAACATCTTCATTCACCTCGAGCATGCGGGCCATGTCGCGGGCAACCTGTGCAACCTCGAGTGAATGAGTAAGCCGATCACGTGTATGGTCAGTGTGTTTTGCGGTGAAAACCTGAGTTTTACCAGACAAGCGGCGAAATGCTTTTGAGTAAATCACACGGTCGCGGTCGCGTTGAAAAGGCGTTCGTGCGGGGTCTTCTTGCTCTTCGTAAAGCCGACCGTCAGTTACGGCATAGGGAATGGCATAGGGCTTGAGCTGAATATTCATAAAAGAGTACTCAGTATACACCTACTTTCTAATGATAAAACAACGGTGCGGCGCGATCTCGGTAAAATCGGGAGCAACAAGGTCTTCGCGCTCCTCTACTCGGCAGGGCAAGAGTGCCGTTTTTTTCATTTCGAAGTTCGTGTAATTATTCGAAAACATAATTAAACCGTCTTTTGAAAGAACCTCAAGCGCCCCATTTATAAGCGCAGGGTGGTCTTTCTGTACACTAAAATGCTCGTTCTTATTTTTACTAAATGTCGGAGGATCGATGATAATAATGTCAAAAACGAGATTTTTCTTTTTTGCGTATCTGAAAAATTCGAGCGTGTCCATTTTATAAACCCAGTTTTTTTCAAGCGGCTGATTGTTGAGCTCCATGTTCTTTTTAATCCACTCACAATACGTTCGAGACAAATCGACCGAGTACGTTTTTTCGGCTCCGGCAAGCGCACTATGAACACTAAATGAACCGGTGTACGCAAACGTATTGCAGATAATTTTCCCCTTCGATTGCTCGGCGATCCACTTGCGCGTTTCACGATGATCGAGAAACAAACCAACATCGATATAGTCTGAAAGATTTATGTAAAATGTTGCACCGTACTCTTTAACAAGTACCTCTTTTTTTACTTGAGTAGGCAGCGCCATTTCTTGCTTTGTTCGGTTTTTGTAAAAAATATCGGTCACCGGAACAACAGCCTTTATCGCATGGGAAAGATCATCAATCGTCTCTCTATCTTGCACCTCAAACACATGAACTACGGCATTGTCGCCATAAATATCAACCGCAACCGGCACCACAAGTTCGCCAATATGGGCAAGCCGATATGCCTCGATGTTATTATCCTCTAAATACGGTTTTCGCTCTAACAAACAATGCTTTAACGATGCTTCAAATTGGTGTATAAATGACATGTGGCGCCATAATAACATGGCCCGCCCGTTTCCGACTCTTAACCCCTTTTTTTTATGAAGACAAACCGAACCCCTACTCACCCTATCAATGAGCTTATTTTAAACCGCTGGTCACCTCGCGCTATGAGCGGAGAATCAATTACAAATGAAGAACTTATGTCTCTTTTCGAAGCTGCACGATGGGCTCCGTCATCGTACAATAATCAGCCTTGGCGCTTTATTTACGCGACTCGAGAATCAGCACAGTGGAATACTTTTATGAATTTGATGGTGGAGTTTAACCAGTCATGGGCAAAAAATGCGGCAGCACTCGTTATCGTCGTTTCGAAAAAAACATTCGATCATAACGGAGAAGCGAGCATTACTCACAGCTTCGACACCGGCGCGGCATGGGAAAATCTTGCGATTGAAGCAGAAGCACGAGGGCTTGTGAGCCATGGCATGCAAGGCTTTGACTACGACAAGGCACGTACAGAACTTGGCGTACCAGAAGGCTTCGCCGTAGAGATGATGATTGCGATTGGCAAACCAGGCGCAAAAGAAAATCTACCCGAAATGCTACAAGAAAAAGAAGCGCCATCTGACCGAAAACCACTCAGCGAAATTGTCATGGAGGGGGCGTTTAGAGCGTAGCTTTACCTTCACTCTCACACACAGCCATGAGCTCAGTACCTATTTTTTTCGCTTTGGCGTGATTTAACAGTAAATTTGGCTGAGAAGGATACAAAACCAATGCATTCGGAAATCGCGATAGATTAACCGATTCCACTCCTGTTAACGAATACGGAACAACCACAGGAGTCTCAATTTTTGATCTTTGTCGCAACTGCTGCATTGAAATTTGCACAGTTTTGCCCGTAAATCCTAATTCTTGTAATAAGGTGCGCCAACTCTTTAAAAACCGCTCTGCATGTTTTGGAGTTTCGGTTACTAGCACAAGTATTTCAGTTTTTTCAGCTTTTGCTCGCTCTACCATTTGAGTTAACGCTGAAAGACTTTTTTCGAGTTCTACATCTGTGTTTCCTTTTAAACGTAATCCTTCTTGAGAATCATCTGCTTTCAATTCAACTAAAGATTCTACCGGTGTAGCTCGTCGAGGAGTTGGATATTGAGCATCTGCTGGAGCCGTTATTCCATTTCTATAGGCAGCTTGTTCAGCCTTCGCTGCCGCTTCTCTCACTTCACTCAAAAGAGGAATGCCTAATTTTTGCAATCGATCACGAGTCCAATTAAGGATTTCGGCTCGCTCACGCTGTAAAGCAAGACCCCGAGCGGTAACTGAAACATGTCTGTTTCTTGCTATGAACTCATCAGTCTTTCGGATTTCTAACCCTATGCCTCCATTCGCGGCCACCGCAACTCTCACTCCATTCTTCACAAATTTTCCAAATCCTCTTTCTGCTTTTCCTGCATCTTTTTTTGCCTTTCTAAATAATACATCTGCACCATCTAAACGGATTTCTTGCTTAGGTAACATTGCTCGCATATAGCGATCAGCCGGATTTGCGTTAGAAAAAAGTTCAAAGAGCGCCTGAAAATGCGGTGGGATTCTGCCAAAATCTGATCGAATATGCTCAAGCAATTTTTGAACATCTCCAACCAACTCTCCTTCATCGTAGGCATTTAACGAAACCAATCCCAACTCGGGAAAATTTTTAATATAAGGATTTAAGGCAGAGCTAGCGAGAAGGTCTGCAACTTCGTTTGCGAGTGGTGATCGCAGTGTCGATATTTCTGGTGTTTTCATGGAGCGCTATATTACACTAAATCCATATTCCGTCAATGACAGATTTATGGAAAGGGGATTTTCCCCTCGTATCATTTATAAATCTATTTAACTATTACTACACCCATTCCTGATTGAAGTTTCTTGAAGAGAATGTATTTTTTTCCAGCTAAAATTCTAACAAATCCATTACTAATCAATTCGTCTACAGGAATTGCACTCACCTCTTTATACTTTTTCCTTAAGCCTTCTCCCTCAGCAATAATGATCTGCTCCTCAATCAAAATATCACCATCAGACTTATTCAGATCTATTTTCAAAAGTTCATCTTTCAACACAACATCAGTTATAACGCGCCGTGAATCTTTTAAAGATTTGTCAGTCTTTTTGAATTTAAGTCCCTCCCGTTTGTCTTTTCCTAGCTGTTCGCTCATCTCTTCTACCGAAACACCAGGCGCTGTACCCCAAACTTTTTCGAGAGTTATAACCTTTGATGAATAACTATTACCGCAATTTGCATCACCTGAATATTCATCAACAATAAAGAAACCAAGTTCTTCAAAAGCCAGTTTTGTTTGCTCAAAATCCTTAAAATCAAGACTGTAAATTCCGTTCAAAACGACTCTCCCTCCGATTTTTGTTACACGATTTATTTCCATTAAAACTTTTAATCGTTCGAGTTTTTCTCTACTTGGAACAAAACTTGTGTAATGCAAAGCCAATGACATATTCACATAATCAAATGATTCATCTTGAAATGGTAATGATGCCGAACTTGCTACTATACAATTCTTACTACGTGAACCATCAAAGTGTTCACTATTTATATCTACACTAACTATCCTATCAGCGTACTCACTTGCACTATGCCTTTTTAACATTTCTGGCCCTGAACAAAGATCTAAAATAGCGATCTCCTCAACTTTTTCTCCACGTTTTTTAACAGAGTCGTTAATCAAGGTGCCGACTACTCTATTTGCATTCGCCTGATAACTTCGTGCTCCTAGTTGGCGATAGCACGCTGCATACTCGCCACCATATTCACTCAAGAAACTTCTCAATTTTGATTCTCCGATCTCTTTTACATAGCCAAACATTTGCATCATTCGATCCCACGAAGAGAAATAATATTCTGCAAGATCTGCATTTACTGATAAATCATCCGACGAAGACAGTGCATCGTTCTCAAGCAATTCGGACTCCAGCTCACTAAGTGGAATTCCTGACAACAGTTTTTCAACTGCACGGTATTTTACATCTTTATATTCGTGGATTCCTTCTTCAATAGTTCCTCGAACAATCAAGGTACTTTCAACAACAGGATTTTTGAGACCTGATCGATGCACGCGGGCTAACTGTTGCATTTTCTGGTATACGGTCCATGGCTCATTATAGTGGAGTACCGCTTCTCCACCTGAAAAATCGACACCTACATCTGCTGTTTGCCCACTTACTATTAACAATATTTTCTTATCTGCATGGTTAAACTCCTCCTGGATTGCCGCTCTTTCATGTGAATCGATATCACCATGGATTACTCGAACTTCAACCCCTGTTGGAACCTGTAAATTATGCAGCACAGAAGCTTCACCACGTATTACTCCTTCAACATAGTCATTAACAAATACAACCATTTTATTTTTTTGTGCGAAAAAATCGTGCACTTCTTTGGTGAGGGCCTTTTTTTTAGTCGATGCAAGACCAGGAGTTACCTCGAGAAGTTCAGGATTTATAAGGAATTGACGCAATATTTTTATTTTCTCAGTCGCGGTTAATTCATCGTCTTCAAGAAGAACTTCGTAGATTTCTTTTTCTTCATCTGACAAATCTAACTCAATTGTTTCCTGAGTTAAAGGTGGCAATTCAAATCCATCTTCTAAAGATTTTCTCTGCATTCGTGGTAATAGTTCAGTTCGTATATCAACGACATCACCATTAACAATTTGCGATACTAATGTCTGAGTAGAAACATCAGCATATTTTTCTGGATATAAAAGTTTGAGTACTACGGCTATATCTTCAACTTTATTTGGCACAGGGGTTCCAGACAAAAGCGCAAGATACGAATCGTCGCCACTTAACGAAGAAGCCAGTTCAAGTATATTATTACCTCGCACTCCATCTATCTTTTTTAGCTTATGCACTTCATCAACGACAATCATTTTGCAATCAATTTGCATTAGATATCCAACATATTTTCCATTTAATCTCTCCTGTGAAATTAAAATAAAATCATATTCATCTGCGGTTATACCAACAAGATCTTCAACAGAACCGACCACTAAAACGCGAGGCTCCTTCCCCTCCTGATAATACCCTCCATCTTTAGAAGAGAGATATCCCTTCCATGTAGCAATTACATTACTTGGAGCTATCACTAATGCACAATCAACATTCAAAGACTCCTTAGCCATGATTACCGAAGCGCTCTTTCCTAAACCCATTTTATCGGCAATGAGCAAACGCTTTTTATCTGCCAGCTCCTTCATGTTAATACGCTGATTGATATCGGGGAATTCCCTATCAGAATCAAGCCTATCTACAAAGCCCTCTGGCTTATGAAAATCTCTTAAAACCGAATTGTAGTAGCACATTACTCTTTCTATCACCGAATCCAGCTCTGGGCTGTTTATTCCCTCTATTTGGCCGAGTAATTCACCAATATATGTGTATATAACTTCACTACTGTCGTGAGCTAATCCTTTTTTTCTTTCAGAAAAATATGACTGCAAACAATGGTCTTTTATTGTTTCATAAAGTCCATCTTTGAATGTCGCTTCTGCTAAAAATGGAATGCCATCCCTTAAATCTGCGGGGGAAAACTTTCCTCTATCAGAGACAAATCCACCTAAATACTGACCTATCATGCCTTTTACGGATTCAACTGGAATACCAGAAAATTCCGACTTAAATCTATAGAGTAAATCAACGCATCTCGCAGAACCAAATAAATTTAGCATTTTATCTAAGTACGCCCTTTCGGGATTTTCAACCGTTCTCAATGAATCAATATACTTGTTAAAAACAGCCATTTTTGCGGCATTAGAAGGCTTATATCCAGGATACTGTGAAATTACCTGATCAAATAAATCGCGATCAAGAAACCATTTATAGATAACTTGGTAACCATTTTTTTGAAGCCATCTAGAATTAAAAATACCACGATCTGCCTCGGGCATTTCACTCCATCTTTCGTAAGCTTTTTTGAGTGACTCACTGGCAGTTTCATATGTATAGGGAGCAGATTTAAACGGTTTTTCAAAATCTCTTGAAACATCATCACCGGCTAAAGAAAGTACCGTTTCTAATCTTCCGCCAGTGTTGAGCCAATTATCCAGCCCACCAAAACCATTTCTAGTGAGCCAAAAAGACGTGAATCTTCCTCTATCGGCACTGACATCTGCAAACCATTTTGCATGAGCATTAAGCAAAGCTATACTAGCCGATTGCTCATTATATGGCTCAGAGACTTTTCTTATCTTAAAATCGTTTGCTGCTTCTTCACCAACTAATCTAAAAACTTCTTCCATCTTATCACTTCGACGAATCCAAGCGAAAAGTCCTGCATAGCCATTTTTATTAAGCCACCCTTGATTAAATACGCCGCGTTCTTGAGCATCAATCAACTTCCATTCCTCATGTGCCGCTTTTAATTTTTCTGCAGCTGAATTTAAAGTATATGCAGCCGTAATTTCTAGTTTCTCGAAAGCGTCTGAGATTTTTTCATCAACTAAATCAAGTAAAACATCGAAAATCTTTGTCCTGTAAATCCAGGCAGCTAATCCACTATAACCGTTTTTTATTAACCAATTACGATTGAATTTTCCTCTATCTGACTCTGAAATTTTTGCCCATTGCGCATGAGCCTTTTCTAATGCAGATTTTGCTGATTCGAGCGTATATGCTTGCGCATGTTCTTTTCGTTCAAAATCATTTTTCACCGCAGGACCCGCTAACAATAATACTTCATCAAACTTTTTAGATTGTACTATCCATTCATAAACATAACTAAAACCATTTTCTTCTAACCATTTAGCATTAAATATTCCACGAATGTCTTCTGGGAGATTTTTCCATTTTGCATGTGCCGCTCTCAATTTTTCTGCAGCAGAATTAACAGTATATGCAGTTGTGGTCTCTTGTTTCTCGAAATCGTCTGAGATTTTTTCATCAACTAAACCAAGTAAAACATCGGAAATATTTATCCTGTAAATCCAAGCAGCTAATCCGCTATAACCATTTTTTAGTAACCAGATACGATTGAATTTTCCTCTATCTGACTCTGAAATTTTTGCCCATTGCGCATGAGCCTTTTCTAATGCAGATTTTGCTGATTCGAGCGTATATGCTTGCGCATGTTCTTTTCGTTCAAAATCATTTTTCACCGCAGGACCTGCTAACAATAATACTTCATCGAATTTTTTATTTTTTAACATCCATGCATAAACAGGACGAAAACCATTTTCTTCCAACCATCTAGTGTTAAAAATTCCACGCGTGCCTGCAGGGAGACTTTTCCATTTTTGATGAGCGGCCTTAATCTTTTGAGATGCAGAAATTACCGTATAAGCAGAATGATGTTCCTGTTTCTCAAAATCCTTTGAAACAATTTCCCCGCATGCACTAATAACTTCATCAGAAATTTTTCGCCTTAACATCCATAAATAAACACCTTCAAATCCATTACTAATTAACCAACCAGGAGAAAATTTACTATCAGAAATTACTCTATCCACACTCCACTGCGAATGGGCTCTCAGTATCTCCACCGTAGCAATCTCAAACGAGTAAGATTCTCGATGATATGTCGTAAAATCTTTTAATACAACTTCTCCTGCTAATTTTAGTGCCTCATCCCAACACTTTTTTTTATCTAACCAACCTGTTAAAACTTTATAACCATGTTTAGTTAACCAACTAGGATTAAATTTTGTTGAATCCTTATCTGGTGAAACAATCCAAATTGCATGGGCTTCCTTTAACGCTTCGGCGGCAGATGCAATCGTTAACGGGGCCGCCTGATCATGTTTTTCAAAATAAGTAGCCACATCATCTCCAGCCAATTTTAGAATTTCATTTAATACCTCGTACTTCATTATCCATTTATAGAGCGCACCATATCCATTTTTTCGTAACCAATAAGATGTAAATCCGCCTCGTTCTGCCTCTGGAACGGCAACCCAATTCAAATAAGCTTCACGCATTTGTTCAACACGAGCAGTATCAATTACTTTTGATTCAACTGATTCTTCAGAGACTTCATCTTGTAGCTTACCCAAACCCATAAAGAGTAAAAATTACAATAAGACGGTATTTTGCTATAAAAAATCAATTCCGTCAATAGTGGATTTAGAACATAGACATGCTCCCTCCCCTCGAGTAGAGTTGCCGTATGCAGGTTTTTCTTACACTCGTCGCAAAATTAATTCCGCTTTACGCACTCATCGCACTCGGTGTTTTTGCGGTTCGCGTTTTGAAAACGGAAAAAGATACTATCGGAAAACTGCTCATTTATACCATTACGCCGGTCGTGGTTTTTTACGGAACAATAAAGGCAGAACTCACTCTTGCAACACTCTCGCTCCCACTCCTTTTTTATATCGTGTGTTGTATAATCGGATTTATTTTTTGGAAGGCGACTCGAAAAGTTTGGGGCGAAAATGACAACACTCATAATATTTTAGGATTTGCTGCCGGCAACACCAACTCCGGCTATTTTTGTTTACCCGTAGCACTGATGCTCTTTGGCAACGAAGCGCTGAGCCCCGCAATTTTGGCATCGCTCGGATTTATTCTATACGAAAACACCCTCGGCTTTTACATGGTCGCGCGCTCACAACACTCCGTAAAAGATAGTTTAAAAAAACTCGCTCGGTTGCCCGCGCTCTACGCGTTTTTCTTTGGTGTACTTCTTAATTTTTCAGGATTCGAATTGCCCTCAACTATCGCCGTATTTTTCGAAACATTCAAAGGAGCGTACTCACTTTTAGGCATGATGATTATTGGCATGGGGCTCGCACATGTCACAATTCAAGCCGTCGATAAAAAATTTATTTCGCTTGCCTTCACGTCAAAATTTTTGGTGTGGCCGGCTGTAATCCTTTCCGTTATTTTTCTCGACAAAACCTACCTGCATCTATACAGCGACCTCATTCATAAAATCATGGTTCTCATGTCGGTGGCTCCCCTTGCAGCAAATACCGTTACCTTCGCCACGCTCTTTAATGTGCAACCAGCAAAAACCGCAGTCGTTGTATTTCTAAGCACCATGTTGGCACTCGTTGTTATTCCGCTTGCAGTTGCGTTTTTGATGTAAGGTGAATAAGAAGCGCTTCAATATTTTCCTTTACGGTACAAACCAGTTCACTAGATGGTTCACCTGAATTTTTCAAAGTTATTATGGCGTATGAAAGACATTCTACAACCTTCTTATTGTCATTATTATCTGGCAGCAAATTACTTATTTCTGGTGTGAATTTGACTAATTCAAGAAAAAATAAAACATCTGTTTTTTGTGCAAGAACTTTCTCAAAACCACACTTGAGAGAATTATTATCGCTTTCCGACAAAACGCCTGCCTCAATTAATTGAGTTAATAATTTTAGAACTCGATTCATCATAGTATGGATTTGATCCTTCATCGTATTAATGTGTCTTCTTTTATTTGCTTCAGGATTATCTTTCCTTCTTATTTCATAAGCATAATTAACATCACGCAATTTTAGTGATTCCAATACCTGACTGACTCTATTTCGAAGCATTCGTTGAACGACCATAATTTCTACAATGGGCACTTCGTTCTGAGCTACAGCACTCTTAACAGACGATGCTGCTTCCATATATTTATCTATCAACGCTACTATTTTTAAATTATAGGGACCCCATGCTTTTGTACATTTGGGAACCATTGTAATGCTGTCATTCAGAGGCATTTTATAGTTAAGATTCCTCATCGATCTATCTAATGAGCTCAAAGACCTTCCCATTAAACTCCTCAAGGATACTGGAATATTGTCATACTCTTCATAAATTGCGCTCAACAAATTTTCAGCATGTTCTTGGAGCGCTATTAACGACGGTGTTTCTAATGTATTCATAGACAAGAGAGAGATTTAACACCAGGCAGCCATATTTGTCAATACCGCCCATTGAGGTTGCGGTGTTGCTGTAACATGCTATAAATGGCCTCATGAAATCCGCACCATCTCTCTCAGCCACACTCAATTCACACGGTATCGTTCCTCGTCATTTATGGGGTGCCGCTCAAGAAATACGTGATACAAACGGTGGAGAGTTAGACTGGCAGGGGCTACTGGATGCGTTCAGAACCTTTGACTGGAGGCAGTTTAGCTTTGAGCTGGGGTTGGTGCCAATCCTAACCTAGTTTGGTATACTTCCAGTAAATGGCAGCAATAAAGAAAAAGTTCTACTACTTCATCGATGAATCTGGAGACCCCACATTTTTTGATGCAAAAGGAAACTATATCGTAGGTACCGAAGGATGTTCAGCAAT
>CAYHBN010000021.1:0-17484 GCA_964354865.1 uncultured Candidatus Peribacteria bacterium | reverse complement strand
CTTTTTGCTCATCAACAGTAATTAATCCACAGCTACTTAAAATCATTACAAAAAAACTCAACGCTATTACAAAGATTAGTCCTGAGCGAGCAGATTTCATAATTAAAGTGTGTGTTAGCAGAAAAACAAAAATTATTTTTGATACATTTCTTTTCCTGTGACTCTTTTGAACCAAATTTCAAAAGGTTCACGTGGACTCTTTAAAAAAGCATCTATTGCTTCAGGAGTCATTGTCTCCCCACTTCCTCGTGTATTAGGTTTTTTGTTTTCAGTTTCTGGGCGGGGATTATCTTTATTAGTCATATTTCGAGATTAAATATAAGCCACAACTATACGGCATTCCGGTATTCTGTCAAGCTAGCGATTTTAAAACTAGAGCGTTGTGAGCATCACTATTTCTTCTTCACCTGCGTAAAATCCAATTCTACCGGTGTTTCACGGCCGAAGATTGTGATCATGACCTTTACCTTGCCCTTTTCTTCATCGACAGCAGAAATAACACCGTCGTAGTTGACGAAAGGACCATCGAGAATCGTAACAGGATCGGTAAGTGAGAAATCGACGTCGAATTTTGGCTGCTCTGCGCCCATACGAACCTTAACCACATTCCACTCTTCTGCTGAAACAGGAACCGGAATAGTTGCTGAACCAACGAATCCTGTAACATTTGGTGTATTTCGAACCACATACCAAGACTCATCGGTAACAATCATATCGACGAGAACATAACCGGGGAAAATCTTCTTTTTCTCCTCTTTTGGCTGACCTTTCTTAATGACAATTTGAGATTCTTTAGGCACGACCACATCGAAAATATAATCTTGCATACCATATGACTCAACGCGCTGCATCAATGACTGACGAACTGCGTCTTCGTAACCTGAATAGGTGTGAATAACGTACCAGTTTCGGCCTGTATTTGCTGCTTGTTTTGCCATAAGAGTTGAGTGTTAGATGAGGATTTTGAGAAAGACTATTTTTGTGAAGACTATTTAACCGGAAGTCCAAGAAGGTATTTATAACCAGTACTCAACAAGAAATCGACACCCGCAAAGACGATTGCAGCTACAAACACGAAGGTAACGACCAAAATACAGATATTTACTGCCTGAATTTTCGTTGGCCAGGTGATTTTAGTAAGCTCGTGAAAGCTCTCTTTGAAATACGTAACCAAACGATTCTGAGAAGGTGTTTTTTCCATAGGTATCTACTTTTAAAAAGCGGCGAACTGCCGCCAGAGAATCTACCTTAACTGACAATTCCCCGCAAGTGAAAATTATGGTATAATTAGCGGATTGTTCTATGCATAAAAACAAAAAACAAAAAATTTGGTTCCGCCCTGCATTCATCGTGCTCGGCACACTCGTGGTCACACTTTGCATTTTTAAAAATGCACCAGGTGTCGCGAATGCCTATTTTACGCCACCAACCGAGCTGTGTAAGACAGGTGCGTTTAGCACGTGTCCGCAGGGCGCAACAGTTCAAGATTCGACGCGCTACTTTGCTGAAGCACTAGCCAAAAACGTACGAGTCATGATTGGCGCGGTTGCGATTGCAGTCATTGTTGTTGCGGGTGTAAAACTTGTGGCAAACGATGGCAATGAAGAGACCCTCGATAAACAAACGACAACCATAGTGTACGCAGTCGTTGGACTTATGTTTATTGCCATGGCTGGTGATATTTCTGCAATTTTTAGCGTCGATAAAGGAGGATTTTTAAAAGACCCCAATAGCGCACTGCAAACAAGTAAGTTCTTTTCACGAACCGTCGAAGTTGTAATAACGTTAATAAAATATATCATTGCGAGCTTAGCGGTTTTCGGTATAGCAACAAGTGGATTGCGCATGATTTTAGTAGGATCGAAAGACGAAGAACTTGAAAAAGATAAAAAGAAAATTGGATGGAGTTTGGCCGGCTTGGTGCTGATTATTATGGCGAATCCGATCATAAATGAAATATTCTTCAAGGTTGATACGAATAAATTCCCCGGAATTGAGACGGTTCGACCTGCAATCGATCGAATGGCGCTTATAAAAGAGATTGCGGGAGTTACTAATTTGATGGCTTCGTTTGCAGGCCCGCTTGCACTCCTTGCGTTGGTGGCCGGCGGCGTTATGTACACCTTTTCGGCTGGCGAAGACGAGAAAATCGCAAAAGCGAAAAAAATCATTACCTGGTCAATTATCGGAATCGTGGTTATGTACGGCGCATTCGCGATCGTCAGCTTATTCGTAACACGTGAATTTTCAGGGATTTAAAATCCCAAAAAAAACAAAACTAAACACATCAGATGAACAAAAAAAGTATACAAAGAGGGCTTGCGATAAGTGTGATAGCAATATCACTGCTTTTGAGCGCGACGCCGGTGTATGCGTTGGGTTGGGATGTAGAAGACTCAAAACCAAACGATCCTAATGTAAAATGTGGATTGAGCCCCGGGAATAACGTTGACCCATGTGCCGAACCAAACATGCCGGGCGAAAAATCCTACGAAGTTCCACAAGAAAAATTACGAAAAGTTTTGAATCAAAATGCAACGGGCCTCAATAACTTCGATGGCAGATTTCACGAACTTTCATCGACCGACTCGGGCGCTGACACACTCACCTCGATTGTGTTTGTGGTTATTGATTTTATGAAATATTTGCTCGGTACAGTGGCGATGGTTATTGCTGTTATTCAAGGGCTAAAGCTGGTCACTGCAGGACGAAAAATCGACGACATTGAGCCAAAAGCGAAGATGACGCTCAAACTCATGATTTATGGATTTGTGATCATTATTATCGCCGACGAACTTGTTAAAAAAGTATTCTTTGGAGAATTTGGCGAATGTTACGGCTCGGTCTCAAATGTAAAAGACTGTGCGGCCGAGGGCAACACGCTTGTAAAAGGATTATACGATTTTATTCTCTCGCTCCTTGCCACGCTCTCGGTTTTTTCTATCGCGCTCGCGGGCTTTAGAATGGTAACCGCCGCTGGTAACGAAGACACTGTAGGCACGGCAAAAAAACGAATAATCTTTTCAGTTGTTGGTTTAATCGTTGCCGGTGTCGGTGAGTTTGTCGTTAAAAAAGTGGTTTTTCCCGAATATGGCGAAAAAGGAATCAATTATGAAGCCGCACAACACCTTGTCGTTACCTTCACTAACTATATTTCATCATTTATCGGTGTCGCCGCCTTTATTATGCTCTTTTACGGAGGGTACCTATACGCAGCGTCATTTGGTGATGATGATAAGGTAGGAAAGGCAAAAAATGTTATCAAAAGTGCGCTCATTGGCATAATTATTGCCGCCGCCGCATTTGCGATTGTAAATACCGTAACCTCGTTTCAGCCGGGCAAAGAAGATAACCTTCGAGTACCGCTGGGAATCGTGAGAATTTCGCAGCCTTGAGGTTCTCGCTTTCTAAAAGGTGCTAAAAGAGGTATAATGAACAGATTGTTTTATGGAAAAAAACAAAAATAAAAAAATAGGATTTGTCGCACGAATCATTGCAACACTCTTCGTCACTCTTTTTGTGGTGGGATTTTCGATACCAGTAATGGTTGTTGAAACGGCACATGGGGCTGCATATAATGATTGGGATGATTTTAAAGATTGGGCAAACTCTGGTGACGATCCAAATGAAGTTGTTTCATTCAGTGACTTTAAAGGAGGCCTCTCTGCACCAAGTGGCGAAGGACTCGATCAAACACTCAAACAAACTGATAGCGCACGAAAATTCATTATTAATGCCGTGAACTTTGTGCTCGGCTTTTTGGGCCTTGTTGCAGTTATAGTCATTGTGTATGCAGGTATTTTATATGTCACTGCCGCAGGCAACGAAGACAATACGGGAAAAGCAAAGAATGCGATTAAGTATGCCGTGATCGGTATTATTTTAATCGCCAGTTCGTATGCAATCGTCAACACATTAATTAAATTTGCAGCGACGGGAGAGAGTGACCGAACTGCCGCACCCGATAGTAACGTTGCGTTACATGGGGCAGGTGGGAATGGAGCGATCGGCACCGGCCAAGGATCTGTATATAATTTAGGTGCTGCCGAAATTCAAGCGGCAATGGCTGCAGTAGAAAATGCGTATAAGACACTGATAAATATTAAAGGTATAACAACAAAAATAGGATACATTGAAGAACCAGCTACCGAATTAGATAAGGACAAAAAACGATCTGCCTATAGAACAATAATGGGACAAATTAGTAATTGGATTGGAGAGATAAAAAACAATACCGATACCTATAGCGAAACACATATTGCAACTCAGAAACTTCTTAACGAATATTTTGCAAAATATTCAGCGATGAGTGATGACGGTTTTGATAAAGCAATTGCCGGTGAAGTCAACGGTGAAAAGCTAACCGTAGCGGCGATTAAAACAAAAGTTGAAACTGAGATTGCGAGTCATCCTGAAAATGACTTTAAAAATGCGCTTATAAATTTAATAGGCCCACTTGATTCTACTAATGATACTCAACCAGCGGCTACTGATACTACTCGTACAGGAAGATTAAACGTTGTATGGAGAATCATTGGTTCTTCAGCAAACGATGCACCAGCAACAGATCCTAAGTTTATGAGCCAAGTTGATCCGCAAGAGATTCAAAAAGCATTTGCAGGTATTGATCCAAATATTACTGTCGGAGGACTCTTTAAAAAAACATTTGAAAAAATTATAGCCCTCTCTGCAATAACAGTTGATACTGCTAATAGCCCAGAGAACACAAAATTATTCGTTGAAACAATGCAGTCTCTCAGTAGACTTCAACTTGTCGTAAAAAATATAAAATTCGTATCAGCCGTAATTAAAACAAACGTTGCGACCGGAAATGCTCCGTTGATCGTAGAGTTGAATGGTCTGAGTTCTCGTGATCCACTTGGAGCAACTATTCCAGATGCTAATTATGAATGGGATACCGATGGCGATGGTGATTTTGATAATTCAAATCCCGCAGTCATCTGCGCGCCAAATACTAAGGCTGCCGTAATATCGTGTACCTATACACAACCCGGCACCTATATTGTTCGCCTTAAAGTGACCGGCGCAAATCCAACTCAAGTCTCTGATGGCCTCGCAACATTTGCAGTCACGGTTAAACCAAGTTTGGCAAAAATTAAATTAACGGCAACGAGCGATTCTATAACAAAAGTGCTACGTCGAGATGACAGGGGAGATACTGCGAAAAATCCAAACATCGATCCGAGATTTGAGCTAAAAAATCCTCCGAACAACGGCCCAATCAGCGAATCGGAATATCATATTACAACCGATGAAGGGACTCGCGGCGTGCAATTTAATGCTTCAGAATCGAAGGATTCATATGGGAATGCCCTTCAAGATTTCTCGTGGAAATATGGTGATGGCTCGCCAGATGCTCGTGGTGCGGAACCAACACTCCATAAATATAAAAAAGGACGATACCCATTAACGCTTGAAGTAACCGATAAAGCAGGCAGAAAAGACCGAGTGATTATTACCGTATTCGTAAGTTCAATCGCATCTCGCATTATCTCAAATTCTACCGTTGCATCGAAAGACGAACTTATTGAGTTCGATGGTTCAACCTCACACAGCGATAAAGGACCAATCACACTCTATACATGGAAGATCAACGCTGAGAGTGACCCTACGGGAGAGAGCGGCGATGAATGTGCGAGTGGCGATATTACTTCGAACACAGGGTGTGTTGATGTAATTAGCCAAGAAAATTCTCCACGACTTCAAGCAAAATTTAAAAAACCAGGACTCTATAAAATAGAACTGAGTGTAAATGATAGTGATACCACTGAAACATCAAGCGTATCAATTCAAGTAAAATCACAGAGACCTCGCGGTGTCATTAATATGAGTGCTTGTCCTGACAACTGCCCGGTGCCAAGTGACCCGTCTATTATAGACTTTGACTCAGCAGGAAGCTTCGATCCAGATGTAGATGACACACTGAGCTATTCCTGGAAAATATATAACACTGTGGGCGATGAACTCTCCGCGGGTGAATCGACATATCAACTTCTGCCAACGACAGCGACCCAAGCCGCAGGTCAACTTTCTATGGAAGGTGCGACTGTTAAGCAACTCCGCGTAAAATTTGCACGCGTGGGCAAATACAAGATGGTACTTCGAGTAAATGATCAGTACACAGATAAACTTAGACAAATATCTACCGTCGAAAAATTCTTCGAAGTAAAATCGACGATCGGCATTACGTGGTCCGATACCATGAAATCGGTAGCGCAATTACAAGACAATCGCGCAACGATCACCTTCACGGGAACGATTTTGAATGCTGATATCGCAGATATTGATTTCGGTGATGGTGAAACAAAAGACCTCACGATCACGGATCCAAAATCGGTAACATTCAGTGAAGCACATGTGTACGACAAGGCAAAAGAATACCTCGTCACCTTGCACGCGAAATCAACGACCAACGGCGAAAACACCATTACCAAACGAATTATTATCGCTCCAGGCAACGAACCTCGCGCCGTAATTCGTGTCTTTGAAAATGACAGCGAAGTAGTACTCCCAGACGACACCGACGCGCAACACCCAACGGTGTTTGAGGTAAACCGCGGCGTTCGTCTCAACTTTGACGCTCGACAATCAATCACGTCACAAGGCGTTCAAAATCCTCAAAAATTAAATTATTCATGGGATTTTGGAGATGGTGAAAACTCAACAAAAGAAACAGTGACTCATACCTATAAAGATTTAACGGCTGACGACGCTACTACATTTATAAAATTAACTGTCAGCGAAAAAGGCAACGAATCAAAGAAAAATACTCAGCAGTTCCCTCTTCGTGTTATTTCGAGCAAACCGACACTCACCGCGCTCACCCTTGAGAAAAAATCTTCAGGCAATGAGACACCGGTTAGCGTAATGGTACGTGCCGAGGGTTCGCAAGATGTCGACGGACGCGTTACCAATTATCAATTCTGGTACTATCATCCAAATAATCCAGATGAACGATTCAGTGTACTCGACACGTCATCTAATCAAGCTGAGCTGACCGTTGAAACCTACGGCGATGCTGGCAAAGAAAATGAATTTATATTCTGTGTGGCGCTCACCGATAGTGACAATACAGTTGCCGAGTGTAGTGACTTGATCGATGAAAACCGACGACCACGACTGCTCGTAAAAAATGGCCCAAACAAAACGCCGACGGCATCGTTCGAAGTGCAGCCAGGCACCACCGTCCGTGTAGGCGAAGAGGTAACCTTTACCTCGAGTGCGCTCGACGAAGATGGTCAAATTAAGAGTTATATTTGGGATATTGAGGGCGATGGATTCCAAAATAATAATCCAACCGAGTCCCCTACTATTACCCATACCTACAATAAAAAGAGCCCGCCAGCGGGATATAAAGTTAAGTTAAAAGTGATCGACGATAAAAATGCGTCTGGATACTCTCGCGAGATTCCGGTGTTTGTCGTTACTCCTTCAAATGCGCCGCGTGCGAATTTCCGCTATGAAGCTGATCCGAATATTCAGCTACGAATGAAGTTTTTCGATGCATCGACACCTGACCAACAAAATCAGGCACAGTTAAAAGAGTGGAAATGGGACTTTGATTTGTCGCAGGAATTTGGTTGTTCAAATGACAGCAAACCTGCGTATTGTAATGGAGATAAAACCGATGATATTGATTCAACAGACCAGTTCCCTGTCTTTGATTTTCCTACCACGGGTCGATACCAAGTAAAAATGACCGTAACCGATAACTACGACTCAGATGCCGAAATTGTTCAGTTTATCGATGTGCGTGGAGGTGCCACCGGTGGAACAGATGCAGGTGTTGCTCGCCCACGAGATCAAAGGGCGCAAGCAGATTTAAAGGCATATTACGACAATCGATTTTCAACTTTTGAGACCGACAAAAAAGTCATTCATATTCCGGCGAATGCCTGCGCCGCAGATGTCTCGTTCTTTTGGGGCGATTCACGCGCGAACGATGTGCCACTCTTTAAACTCGACAAAAATTTGTATCACGATGCAAATGGGAATGGAAGCCGTGCAGACGATTATCAAGATGTAGGAATTAATAACGAGTGTATGTTAAATGGAACGCGCAAAAATAATTGTGCAGTATTAAGTTTTCAGCGATTTGACCAACAAACAAGCCCTCGCGGCTCCGGTCAATTCGAGACCGAGGTTACAATGTTCACACAATCGGCAGCGGGCGCCGCAAGTACGATTATCGATAAAGATAGTGTGAAGGTAGTTTTTGATAAAACAAATAATCCAGCAACCGACCTGACCGCGGCGCGCTGTAATCAGGGTGGAAATACACTCAGTGGCTCGCTCACAAACCTAGATATTTCGCCAATGACATTGCTCTATGGCGCACTTGGTGTTGCTCTTGCGGCACTCAGTTTCTTCGGAGTTCGGCGTTTTGCTGCAAGAGGGGTGGTGCGAGATGATGCGGGGCAGCATAGTAAGTAACAAAGTAGATGATCGTTAGCTAAAAAATCATTCACGGTTTTATCCTGCCATTTGGCTAATAGAGTGCGCCGACAGAAGTATTTTTTCGTAAAGACACTTTTTTCATAGTCTGTTCGTAACCTTCTGCCGCATTATTCGGTACAAAACATCGGCCTGCGAAATTTTTGAACTAGGATTTTTGAGGACTGACATTCGCCATTCGCACGTTCCCAGTTTTTCACCTTCAATTACATTATTATGCGCGAACTCGTGATGGATTTTACAAAGGAGTACTATTGATTTATGGCTCTTTGACTGGCTAAAACGGTCTGTATGATGAATGACATCGTACGGATTATTACAGTTCGGATACATGCAGCGGCCATTTGTTTTAGTGATTTCTTCGCGTTTTTGTTGAGCGAGAACGTGGCGGGTGACTGGTTTTTTGTTCTCAACACTCATGCCTTTTTTCAAAGTGTCACCGATGAAACTTTCACCATCAGCACAACTATTTTTAACCAAACTTTTTTTAGCTCCAGGCGACTTCGTTTTGACTGCAGTCTGATCATCAACCTTTTCTAAAATTAATTTCAAAAACTTCGCATCGCTCATGTATTTCGCAAATTTTGCCTTCAATTTCATAAAGAGAAAACTCGCATCTGCATCGAGTTCGATTTTTTTGAGTGTTGGTACTGCGTTACATTTTGGCTTTTGCTCAACAGCATATGTTTTTTCGGCCGCATCGAATAGCCCAGCAGCTCTTGAGTCGCTTTTTTTATTATTTTCTCTCTGAACATGCACTTCTTTTGACATACCCTGAACCGCCAGTTTGCTCATATCTAAAACCTTTTCGGCATATGACTTGTCTGTTTCGACAGTCGCAATTTTTGCGACCATTGCTACTTTGTGAACCCCGACATGTTCAATCGCTGCCCTCAAAAACGGCTTGTCGACAAGGTTTTCTTCAAGTCGAAGGCGCTTGATGACAGTCGTTCTTGCAATGTCGCCGTATTTTCCGCAATATTCAACGATTGATCCTGCGTATTTTTTCCAAATCCCACTTTTATGAATATCGGGCAAAATTGCCAACATCTTGTTTTTTAGTGAGTGACGAATGCGACCGAATTTTAGAAATTCATAGTGAAGTTGTTGAGGAGTTTGCATAAGATTTTTGGCGATATAGAAGTAAAATAATTTTGAATTATTTCGCAGATTTTTTGATAACTAATTGTTAAATAATCCGTACGAATTTCACGTCCCAATTTTCTCAATAAACAGCTACAAATAGCAAACGAATATTGGCTTAAATATGCGATTTTAACACATTTTTCGTGCAAGAATTAGCACACCCTTTTTACCCACATTTAAAGCCCTAAAACGATTTCGCATTTCGTATAAAAAAGGCGTCAAGTCGAAGTAAAAAACGTTGATCAAACAAACAAATAATTTGAGGCAGAAGTAAAGTGGCCGAGTGGTGACAAAATATGAAATTGATGACTAATTTGCTGCCAGTAGAGGGACAGAAAAGTGTCACCGATGAAACTTTTCATATTAATATTCGCACTGTAGCCACCATATCCATAAACCTTTACATATATTGCGCAATACCACTCACCAAAATAACAAACCACGGCCATAGAATAAACCTGCAAATTCTGGTATAATGGCATGATCTAAATAAATAAAAATGGATACACCAAAACCAAATAGCACAGCGCCGCAAGGAGTCGCACCGCAAGTTGCGGCAAAACCAGCAACACCAGTCGCCGCTCAAGCTGCGGCACAACCAACACAGGCAGCGGCTCAAGTTACAGCACCAGTTCAACAAGCGCCCGTTGTTGCTAAACCCGCAGCAGTAGCTCCTGCACAAATTACAAAACCTGTCGCAGTTTCACCGGTGACGGCCGCAGCAACGGCTGCAAAACCAACTCAGACAGCAGCCTCAGCTCAAACCGCAACGACCGCAAAACCAGCAACTCCAACAGCTGCGCCAGTTACACAAGCTACAAAACCAACAGCAACAGCACCAACTACCACCCCCGCATCGGGCAAAAAATTCTTGCTCGGATGTTTCGGTGCATTCGGTTGTTGTTTATTTTTATTCATCGCCGTCATCTTCGGATTTTTGGCTTTTGGATCTACAAATAACCCTATCTTCGGATTCTTCGGCGTCGCGCCAAGCGAAGTGTATAACGTCATTTTCACGCTCACCAATTTAATTTTCTTGGTGTTGGTATTTTTGACCTTCATCTTCGTCATCGTTGGAATCTTCAAACGAATCACCGCACGAAAAGACGACGTTGCAGCAAAACGAAGTGGCAACATTTTCATTTTCTTCTCAGTACTCCTACTCACCTTCTTCATCGTCAGCTGGGTATTCGCGTACTTCTACCTCGTCGGTAAAAGAACAGTCAGTGCTCCAATAAATCCTATTATCACGACCCCTACACGAACAATAAATCTCACTGCTCCGATCACCATTAAATTTGATGGGACGAAGGCACTTGCAACAAGACCCGATGTTTCTGCACTCAGTTATGAGTGGGATTTTGGTGACGGCTCAAAAGCACGAGGGAATACACAAACACATACCTATACCGAACTCGGCGATTTTTCTGTATCACTAAAAATAGCAGCAAAAAATAGACAGACTGCAAAAGAAGAAAATATTGAATTTAAACAAGACGTAACGATCGCCAATGTTTTGGCAAACATCGTAATAAAGGCTGACCCGAAAGAAGGTCCCGCACCACTTTCTGTAACCTTCGATGCCTCTGACACAACGTCAGACAACGGAGAAATTACGGGCTACGCATGGGATTTAGACGGAAACGGCGAGTTCGACGATTCAACCGATACCATCACTTCATACACCTACGAAAAAATTCAAAAATATACCGTTGGCCTTCGTGTGACCGACTCAAGTGGGCAAACCGCAGACTCGACAATCGAAATTAATGCAACCGCTCCAGACGATCCAATCCCTGTGATTGCGATCGATGGCGCTGACCTAAAGAATTTAGTCGCAGGCGCTGCGTATGTCTTTAGTGGCACACAATCAACTTCACCAAAAGGAACGATTGAAAATTACAGCTGGGAATTCAGCGACGGAACAACATCGAAAACTCGAACGGTAAAACACACTTTTAACGAAACCGGCGAATACGACGTCACACTCAAAATCACTGACTCAGCTAAAAAAACGGCAGTAAAAACGGTAAAAGTTACGGTTGTTACCGCTGCTCAAGCTCCTGTTATTTCGATGACTGGCACTCCCGCACTTTCTGAAAACAACACCATTACGGGCGACGTTCCCCTTACCGTTGAGCTCGACGCATCTGATTCAACCGATTCAGACAACGCAATCGTAGAATATAAATGGGATTTTGATGGAGACGGAAAAACCGACGACTCAAATGCAAAGGCATCTTTCACCTATTCAAAAGCCGGAACCTATACGGCAAAATTGAGTGTGATCGATGCGACTGAAAAAGTTTCGGAAAAAACAGTTACAGTAATTGTGACTCAAAAAGGATTAGGGGTCGACGTGACCGCAACACCGACTGAGGGATCTTCTCCGCTTAGAGTATTGTTCGATGCGTCAAAATCAACTTACCCAGAAGGCAAAATTTCAAGTTTTGAGTGGGATTTTGGAGATGGCACAAAACCACGAATTGACACTGCAAAAATTACGTATCAGTACACACGTATTGGTTCTTTCACCGCAAAAGTTACAGCGATTACCAATGATAATAAGCGAGCGAGCGCAACTATTTCAATAAATGTACGACCTATTTCGCTGAGTGCATGTTTCGATGCATCGATTGAAAACGGTCCTGCTCCCCTTTCGGTAACCTTTGATTCTCTCTGTTCAAAGGGAACGGTTATTCGTTACACATGGGATTTCGGTGGATTAAAAAAATCCAACGAACGCAGACCTACCTATACGTTTACAAAACCCGGAACCTACGAAGTAAGCCTTGAAGTTAAAGATAACCTTGGTATTGTAGATACCTTTTCTAAATCAATAATCGTTAAATAATTTTTATGAATAAAAAACTTGTCGCCATTATCGTTCTTATAGGAATGCTCTTCGTTATTCTAAGTATGGCAATTCCAGGACTTTCAACCGGCGGATATTAATTGATCGCCCCTTTTCTCTGAGTGGCGAGCGCACGGCTGTCGCTCAGGCGACACGACTATTCTAAATCAAGGAGTCGCGAACGCGAACCAGGAGAGCAATCCCCGCTGAGCGGGGTTGCGAGCCGAAGTGAGCTTACAAATAAACTAAAAATGAAATATACAACTAAAACAGTAATCGGCACCGTTTCAATGCTCATGATAGTAGGTATGATCACCTCTTTCGTGAGTTCAAGTGAAACCTACTTTTTTGGGCAAAAAAATGTGGCAGGAAAAGTTGCGCTCCGACCTGTTCGTAATCGAAGCACTGCTCAAAATTTGCAGGCGTCGATTTTAACGAGCGATGTTGGCATTCAAGCAACAGCGGCGGTTGAAGCTGCGCCCGATGCAAAAGTCTCATCGGTGAGACTTCAAAAAACAACACCAAAAGTTCAACCCGCTCCCCGCTCATGCAGCGAACAAAATTTGTATACATACCTCGGACAAGACAACGGTTCGTTGCTTTACGGCATGTGTATTCCCTGCCCTATGAATAAATTTAATGTTCAACAAAAGGTGTGTACTCAAAACTAAATAAAATCCTAAAATAACACAAAATGTTCTCAGACTTAATAAACACTCTCACACTTAAAAAATGGTTGGCTATAGGAGCAATCGTCGCGATTGCTGTTGTATCGGGCTATTTTATGTTGAGTTCACAAGCGGATACTAATAAAGGTGCGTTCGGGGGAAGTTTTGGTGGTGGAGTAAAAACATTAGGCGGTACTGAGAAAGAAGATTCTCAATTAAAAACAGCGGCGCAACTTGCAGAAGAAAAGGCAGGGCAAGCAGCCGGTGAGAAAAAACAAGATACTACACTAAAGACCGCCGCAGAACTCGAAGCTGATAAAGCCGCTGAATCACCTGACGCAAAAAATGCTGCCGAACCAAAAAAAATAACTCTCACAAGTTCACCTAATCAACCACAAAAATCAGAAATTCAATTCCCATTCACCGATGAAAATACTAATCCGTATGTCCCCATATTATCTTTCACGATTAACTCTCCTGCTTTAGTTCAAAATCCTTTTGAAAAAATTACCTTCGCTAATAGTGGAACCCTTGATGTATCCAACCTCGATATTATTATCACCAATAGGCTTAATAAAACAAGCGACCAACATTCCTTAGAAATAAATACAATTGGATTGCATTTAGGCGAAGGCGATAATCCAATTGTGGTTAAAGTACGTGCAAAAGCAGATGCAGCAACTGAGAATATAAACAAAAAAACACTTTCTTTAACACTCGCAAACGCGAATGCATTCACACTTAACAATGGTTTTGAGCTTGCATATAATCCTGCAAATTCTCCATTCCCAATCGAGAGTGCAAATTTTTCAGCAAAGGTTGTTGAGGCGGCGGCTGTTCCAGAAATACCCGTAGCTGTAGGCATTGTTGTAGTAGAAAATTTAGTTAGAATTTCAGCAGATAACGACACCATTCCCGCAAGACCAATTCCATTAAGCGACACCCCTACAGCGGTATTTGGGTTTACGCTAAATCCACGAGAACAAACATCACTAAACGCACTCACCGTATCTCTCGATGCAGGCGTTGAAAATGCACTGAATTCTGCACTCTTACAAGCTGCCGTATTTACTCAGTCAGGTGATTCTGCCGAACGAAGCGTATCTGGCTATGTAACACAAGTCGATGGCACTTTTTCATGGACATTTAAAGGTGTTGGACTTTCACCAAATAGAGACACTCATATAATTATTAAGGTAAAAATAGCCGAAGACGCAGTAGCTGGCAAAAACTTCAGATTTAAAATTGCTCGCGCAAGTAATATAACTTTAGGAAACGATAAAACTGTTCAACTCTCCGAAGGTGGGCTTATCGGAAATACTATGATTACCTCAGCGAGTGTCCCTACTGAAATTATCTGTCAAGAAAATGCGCCCTGCTCAAATACAGTAGCAGCAACTGCAACTACAGAAGCAACTCTTATACCCGGAACAGATACACCTACGACTGTTCTTGGATTTACATTCGACCCAAGCCCAACTACAACAATGCAAGGAGTACGAATTACACTCGATAGCACAGTCGATGAACCTCGTGCACCAGCGAATCGCTTAAAAGCATTTTTATTTGTAATTGATCCTTCTTCAGATGAAGCAAATGCACACGGCGAAGTTCAATTAGCAGGACCAATTGATGTAAATAACGGCGTGTTTATATTTGATTCAATTAATCGTCCTCTGTCTGCAGATACCCCAACACAATTTAATGTAAGCGTACGAGTTCCTGCAGGTGCAAATGTATTTGTGCCTCAAAACTTTAAACTAAAAATTGCTGCATCACGCGACATTACACTTTCGACAGGGCACCAAGCGGTTTTTCCAGAAGAAGGAATTTCTGGTGGCAGAATGAGCATCGCCGCAGCGGCTTGTGCTGATGGATTAATTCCAAATGAAGCAGGTAATGCCTGTGAAGAAGCCACTCCACCACCGCCGACGCCACTCGTTTGTGCCGATAATGAACACGATGAGAACGGCGCGTGTGTGCTTAACGGAGAAATTATTCCGCCGGCAACTGACGTCTGTGCAAATATTGATGGGCCCCAAATCGCGCCCCCAGCAGGATACAAAATCGAAGGTAATTCATGCGTGGAAATGGTAGACCTCTGCCCTTTGTCACCCGATGGCATTCAAGAAACAATCCCCGCGGGAACCACGCTCAATGCAAGTGGAGCCTGCGTTGCAGTCGTACAAACTCCACCAACATGTGCCGCAAATCAACAACTTAATGCAGCCGGAACCGCCTGTGTCGCCGCAACACCAATTGAAGAGCAAGTATTCGCTTGTTCAAATATTGGCTACTTTAACTATGTAGGCCCTGCGCGACCAGATACTCCTCAAAACACCTGCGTGCCATGTGAATCTGCATTATACAATTCAAGCAACAAGTCATGTGAAGATCCGGTGGGAGAAGGATCGAATGACGGAAATAATGATCGAACTTCTGGCGACTCAAGTGGTGGTTCATCATCACGTGGTGCTGCCTTTGAAGGAGATGCAAGTGGGCAGGCTCCATTCGGCTCAATGGATTTAGCACAAAGCCAACGACTAACCTATGTTCCCGAGCGTGGTAATACCGGCCCTGGCATTCTTATATATATTTTAGGAGGAGGATTAGCCCCAGCTGTTGCGTATGGATTGAGGAGAATGAAGAAATAGGAGCTAGTGGCGCTCAAAACTTCATGTGATCGAAACCCACTCACTTATTCAAAATGCCCACCCGAAAAAGTTTCATCGGTGAAACTTTCGAATATGCTGGTGCGCCTACTCCCATTTTGCCGAATCTGTATTTTGTGGTATAATATAATCAATACCAATTAATTTATAAAATAAAAATCAAATATGGATACAATCGTACCTCAGACACCAGCACCACTAGCCCCACAGCCACAAAACAAAAGTAACGCGCTGAAAATAGTTCTCTCAGTACTTCTCTTAGCAGTAGTAATTGGCGGAGGATATCTTTTCATGACAAGTGATAAAGGAACATTTAAAGGAAGCGTTGGTGGAAATACAACAATTAAAGACTCAGAATGTCAATTTACAGGGCTAAGATATCAGAATGAAAATCTAAAGCCGTTAGGTTGTGTACCACCAACAGCAGATACCTGTGAAGGACTAAAAATGACATTTACCGGCTCGACATGTATTGCCACACCGGTTGAACCGATTATACAGTTAGTAATGTGTTCAAATGACGGCTCTAAAACTGTTGCGCAAGCACAATCAGAAGGAATGGATGTAGTAGATGGAGCATGTTATGCACCTTATGATAACCCAATAAACGTCGCAGCACGCGAATTGGCAGAAGAAGTGAAACTCAAATCTCAACAGCAAAGTGATGATGCTGATGCCACCCCAGAAAGCGCTGCATCATGCAGCACAAAAGGACTTCTCTACAACGGCGCACAACAATGTGTCGCCATCTCATCGGTTTCAGTAAACGTATGTAAACAACTCGTTGCTAAATATAACCTGGGCGTAACATGTGAAGCAGCACAACCAGACAAGGCAGTTCAGAAGGGAGTAGTCGAAAAAGCAGCAGTTGAAGAAGTAGATGAATCAGTCGGCAACGTTATCAACAATTACTACAGTGGCAGCTCAGCTAATGCAGCCGCAGCAAACCGTGCAGCAGAACTTGAAGCAGAATTGTTGGCTATTAAAGAGGGCCGCACTCCGGCAGATATTGCAGCTCGAACGGCGGCAAACTTGGCTGAATCACAAAAAACAGTCGTTATCGACCCGGCAGCGGCACAAAAACAACAAGTAGCAGTCATTGCAGAACCAGTGGTTGTTCCAGCTTCAGACAATCAATCAGCTGACGAACTTCGTGCAGCAGCTCTCAAAAAATTAAATCGCGCAGATGCGCAAGCTATCGAACGTGCGTTTGCTGAAAATCCAACACCGGCGATAAATGCAGAAGTTCCTGTGGTACGAGTATCTTCAGCAAAACAAACAATGAACGGAAGCTCAATTCGTGGTGACACCGGTCCAGAAATTCTTTTGTATCCATCGCTCGTTGCAATGGCAAATGGTGCATATATCATGCTCCGAAAAAAACGAAAATAAAAAGTTTCTAAAGGATTTTAAATCTAACTAAATCGGCTCAAATAAAGCCACATCCCCTTCTCGACCTAAGAGTCCCGGGGGTGTGGCTCATTGAAATTATGGCCAAAAAAGCGTATAATGATCTGATTTATTCAAATATAAAAACAAATATATGGAACCACTCGTTTCACCATCGCTTAGCCCAAAAAAACCAGGATTAACAAAGGAAAAAATTCTCATTGCAATCGGCGGATTACTCGTCGTTGTAGTGGTGGGTGCATACGCACTCAATAGCAGC
>CAYHBN010000020.1:0-19220 GCA_964354865.1 uncultured Candidatus Peribacteria bacterium | reverse complement strand
TAGCAATACATAGTGATCTTTTGTAACGTCTTCCAAGATATCCCAAACTTCTTTTCGGTTACCTTGAATGAGTTTTTCAGCACTCTTAATGTTGTGAGCATAGCCATCGCGAATTAAGCGACCAATAACGAACGGACGGAATAATTCGAGAGCCATTGTTTTAGGCAAACCACATTGATTGAGTTTAAGACGAGGACCAACCACGATAACCGAACGACCAGAGTAGTCGACACGTTTACCGAGAAGGTTTTGGCGGAATCGGCCTTGCTTACCCTTGAGCATGTCAGAGAGTGAGCGAAGTTTTCGCTTGTCGCCGGTGTTAAATACGGTTCGGCCTGCACGAGCAGAGTTATTCAAAAGAGTATCGATCGCTTCTTGAAGCATGCGCTTCTCGTTGCGGCAGATAACTTCTGGAGCACCAATCGTCATAAGTTTTTTAAGACGGTTGTTTCTGTTAATAACGCGGCGGTACAAATCGTTCAAATCAGATGCGGCGAAACGTCCACCATCGAGCTGCACCATCGGACGAAGATCCGGTGGAATAACAGGAAGAATGGTCATGATCATCCACTCTGCTTTAATATTTGCCTTCAAAAGTGAACCAGCAAGTTTAATTCTCTTGATGAGTTTTTTCTGCTTCTGGCCTGATGCTTTTGTAAGTTGACCGGTAAGGGTATCGATCAAATTTTCAAGATTCAAATCTCCGATAATTTCACGAAGTGACTCAGCTCCTGTGCCTGCTTTAAACACATGGCCGAACTTCATAGACATGTCTCGGTACTCAAGCTCACTTAGAATTTTACCGATAGCAAGTCCTTCGAGGTCATTTTTTGCCTCGTTGTGTTGCTCGGTAAGTTCGTCCATGCGCTTTGCAAGTTCGCTTTCATTTGCTCCTTCTTTTTCTGCATCGAGCTGAACTTTTTTCTTAAAGTTTTTGAACTCGATGAGAAGCTGTTCTTGAGCCTCTACTTTTGTCTTTTCATCTAACTGCGTGATGATATATGACGCAAAGTAAACAACTTGTTCAAGTGTGCGGATAGGCAAATCAAGCAACAAACCAATACGGCTTGGTGTAGAGCGAAGGTACCAAATATGTGCGACCGGAACTGCAAGTTTAATATGTCCCATGCGTTCACGACGAACGATTGAACGTGTTACTTCGACGCCACATTTTTCACAAATGACGCCCTTGTAACGAATACGTTTGTATTTTCCACAGTAACACTCCCAGTTTTTAGTTGGGCCGAAGATCTTTTCACAGAAAAGACCGTCGCGTTCTGGTTTTTGGGTTCGGTAGTTAATAGTTTCTGGTTTCTTAATCTCACCGTGAGACCATGCAAGAATCTCTTCGGGAGAAGCGATACCAACCGAGATAGCATCAAAGTTATTGATGTTTGGCTCGAGTAGGTTGATCTCTGTTGTTGGCGTTGCCATAGGGGAGAAAGATAAGAGGTAGAGGGGGAGTTGTTAGAATGAGATCGAGGCTGCGTCGGCGTTTGTAGTTTCTACGTTCATCGGATTCATTTCGTGAGCCGGGGTTGCGGGGAAGGGCTCGCTCGCTCCGCTTGCTCGCCTGGACAATATGATGAGTTCTTCGGCGACTACCTCGGTGCGGAAGCGCTTGAGGCCTTCGTTATCGTCCCAGCTGCGGGTTTTTGCATAGCCTTCAATGTTGAGAAGCTCGCCTCTGCGTACGCGTAGCTCTGATACATGGGCTAGTCCGCCGAAGCATACAATCTCGTGAAACTCTGTTGAGCGGTCTTGTCTGCCATCGGTCGTTACCCATTCTCTGTTAGTAGCGAGACCGAATGTACAGATAGTTTCTCCGTTGGCCATTTTTTTAATCTGAGGATCACGAGTTACATTTCCGATGAGAAAAACTTTGTTAACGTTGTGCATAGGGTAATAAATTATGCTGACTCTTCTTCAATTTCTTTCATTTCGTTTGCTTCCATTTCTTCTTCAGTTTCGAAGCCGTCTGCGATATCGCCGGCTACGACGATATTGTCTGGCATTTCGCGCTTTTCAGCTTCGTGAATGTCATGATCAAGCGGGGTTTCGTCACCAGGAAGATCAACTGCTTCAATATATTCATCCTCTTCAATTTTATCGTCAGTCTTGAGTTTCATAAGATTTACCGAGAGACCCAAGCTCTGTAACTCCTTCACCAAAACGCTAAAGCTTTCTGGTGTTCTAGGTTTCTTAATCTGTTCGCCTTTAACAATAGACTCGTAAGATTTTGCACGACCATACACATCATCAGATTTGATGGTGAGCATTTCTTGCAAGGTATGAGCGGCACCGTATGCCTCGAGTGCCCAAACCTCCATTTCTCCGAAACGCTGACCTCCGTGTTGTGCTTTTCCTCCGAGAGGCTGCTGAGTAACGAGAGAGTATGGACCGACAGAACGAGCGTGAATCTTGTCTTCAATTAAGTGAGACAGCTTCATTATGTAGGCAATACCGACAGTTGTTTGACGATCAAATGCTTCACCGGTGCGTCCATCAAAGAGCTGAATTTTTCCGTTTTCAGGAAGATCTGCTTTTTTAAGCTGTTCAATGATCTGGTCTGTTGTAATACCGTTAAGAGCAGGAGACGCGATGCGGAATCCCATCTTTTGTGCTGCCCAACCAACGTGTGTTTCGAGAATCTGTCCGATGTTCATACGGCTGGCAACACCGAGAGGATTCAAAATGATATCAACAGCTCGTCCGTCTGGTAGGTACGGCATATCTTCGTCTGGAACGATAAGCGCAATAATACCTTTGTTACCGTGACGTCCTGCAACTTTATCACCAACTGAAATTTTTCTTGTTTGAGCAACGCTGACACGAATTTGCTTGTTAACACCCGTTGCCAACTCATCGCCATCTTTACGAGTAAAGATAGTGACATCGACGATTTTTCCGTATGAACCTCCTGGCATGCGCAATGAGGTATCTTTAACATCGCGGGCTTTATCTCCGAAAATTGCGCGCAAAAGTCTTTCTTCTGCGGTAAGTTCAGTTTCACCTTTTGGAGTAATCTTACCAACCAAAATGTCGCCTTCTTCAACTTTCGCACCAATACGAACGATTCCTTCTTCGTCTAAATCTTTCAAACGATTTTCACCGACGTTTGGAATGTCGCGTGTAATAATCTCCGGACCAAGTTTCGTGTCGCGAACATCAATGGTGTAGTGCTCAATATGAACGGTGTCGAAAACTCCTCTTTGTACCATTCTCTCTGAAATAATAACGGCATCTTCAAAGTTATAACCGTGCCATGACATGTAGGCTGCAAGTACGTTTGAACCGAGAGCCAATTCACCATTTTCGGTAGATGCACCATCTGCTAACACATCGCCACGTTTCACCTTTTGGCCTTTTGTAACGCATGCACGTTGGTGCAATGAAGTAGCCTGGTTAGAACGTGTGTAGGTAATAAGTTTATAAGTCTTCTTGCGGCCACTTTCGTAGATTACTGAAACCTCTCGAGCATCGACGTATGAAACCATACCGCTCTCTTCAGCCAAGGTAACCTGACCTGAAGATTTTGCAACGATCTCTTCCATACCCGTACCAACAATCGGAGCCTGAGGTCGAATAAGTGAAACAGCCTGACGTTGCATGTTAGATCCCATCGAAGCACGAGTGTTATCGTCGTGTTCCAAGAATGGAATCAATGCAGTCGTCTCTGAAATAATTTGCTTAGGAGAAACGTCGGCGCTGGTTACGTCGTTAATATGAGCCAACTGAGGCTCGCCATTAATACGTGACGCAACACGGCTTTGAGTAAACTCGCCCTTCGCATTCATATCTGAGTTAGCCTGAGCGATAATCAAATCTCGTTCATATTCAGCATCGTAGTATGCGACTTTATTCGTTACGTACGGACGAACGGGAATCTGTTCAAGGTCTGTTTTTTCAAGTTCTTTAAATAGTTTCTCGTCGATAATGGTGCCCAACTTCGCAATCACTTTCCCTTTGTATGAAATATCATCATTGATAGTTCTTCCAATTAAATCTTTCAAACCATTTTTCATGGTGTGAGAAACTTCGCGGAATGGAGTTTCGATAAATCCAAATTCATTAATTTTCGCGTATGCAGCCAAATGCACCACGAGACCAATGTTTGGTCCTTCAGGAGTAGCAATAGGACAAATACGGCCGTAGTGAGAAGGATGCACGTCACGTACATCGAATGAAGCACGTTCACGTGAAAGACCACCGGGACCCATAGCAGAAAGACGGCGTTTGTGAGCCAATTCAGCAAGGGGATTGGTTTGGTCCATGAACTGTGACAACTGTGAGCTTGCGTAAAATTCACGGAGCGCTGCAGTAATCGGGCGGCTATTTACCAACTGAGTTGGTGTCACCGTCTCGAGATCCATAACCGTCATACGATCTTTAATAATACGTTCTGTTCGAAGCAAACCAACACGGAATTTATTCTGAACTAATTCACCAACTCCACGAATACGACGATTTGAAAGGTGATCGATATCGTCTGGCGCTTTTTCTCCATTATTCAACTGGATCAAATATTTGATAATTTGAACCAAATCAGCTACTTGAAAAGTGTGGAAATCCTTCGTATTTGGCGTATCTAAGCGGAAACGGCGATTTAGTTTGTAACGAGCAACAGCACCCATATCGTACTTCTTGTAGTCGAAGAACATTGATTGAATGAGTGACTTTGCATTTTCTGGAGTAGCTAAATCTCCCGGACGAATCTTCTTGTAAATTTGCTGGTATGCCTCGTCGATTGTCTTTGCAGGATCTTTTTCAAGAGTCAACAATAGGTAATCGTAGTTGAGGTTTGTATTAATGTCGGCAAACGCATCGAGAATCTCTTTGTCAGTGGCAAATCCGAAAACACGGAGCAAACTGGTAATCGGAATTTTGCGCTTTCGGTCGATTTTAACGGTAATAATACCTTTCTTATCAGTTTCAATTTCGAGCCATGCACCACGTTTTGGAATAATCTTTGCGTTGTTGAACTCTGGTGCAGCTGCATTTTTTGCGAAGAACACACCAGGAGAACGAACAATCTGACTTACAACCACACGTTCAATACCATTAATAATGAAGGTACCACGGTCAGTCATAAGCGGGATTGATCCCAAGAAAACGTCTTGCTCTTTAATTTCACCACTCTCTTTAGATATAAGTCGTACATGCACTTTAAGAGGAGATTCGTACGTAAGATTTTTATTCTTACAGATTTCAGGCTCATTTTTTGGCTCTCCAAGGCCATGTTCCAAGAACTGAAGTTCGAGTTTTTTGCCCGAGAAGTCAGATATAGGAGAAATTTCATCGAGCAATTCGTGAATACCTTTCGTCAAAAACCAACGGTATGAGTTGATTTGAGTTTCAATCAAATTCGGCATTGGCGCTACTTCTTCTTCGTCATTCAAGAACACGCGGCCAGCTCCGTTTAAAGGAACAGCCTGCGTCGCGTCGTCTGGTAGGTAGGTCTCGATATTTCCCAATTTCACATTTCGTGGCTCTGGTTTCTGTTTTTTAGAGGATTTTGCCGCAGTCGCTTTCACCGCAACTTTTACTTGCTGCGCTTTGTCGGCCATTTTAGGAGCCTCTGCTTGAGGAGCCGCTTTAGAAACAGCTTTAGGTGCAGGCTTAGCTACGACTTTCTGAGCAGGAGCTTGTGCTTTAACCGGCTTCTGTGCGGGCTTTTTCTGAACCACAACTGGTTTTGTTGCTTTTTTAGGAGCAAGCTTCGCTTTGGGCGCGGGCTTTTTGGCCTTCACCAAAGTTGCCTTAGCCTTTTTTGGTAGCTGCTTTGGTTTTGCCTTTGCAGCAGGCTGGGCTTTCTTTTTTTGATCCTTCTTTGCCATGGAGAAAAAAGTGTGAAGAAATAGATGCTACCAGTAGATACACACTCAGAGTTTGGCGCACGTCGATTTTACCCAGATTTTGCTTTAAGGCAAAAGAAAAACCGCATTACACGGTTTTTCTTGTTGACAATTTAAATTATCAGTCTGTCGCAATAGCTTGTTGCTGGTATTTACTGAGCAATTAGCACGGCTCGAGACCAGAGTGGAAACACACTACGAATGTTGACGTTTTCTCCAGAGAACGCACCCACTGCACGAATGTCAGCTCCATTTTGAATACCTACAGAGAATGCTGCCGGAGATTCACCTTGTCCCGCTGGAAGAATATCTGCATATACCGCATAGGTGGTGTGTGTATTTCTTCCAAGAAGTTGAATGATGTTTGAAAAACGTGCACGGTTATTTGCGTCAAGTGCGGCAGTACGTGCAATAAGCTGACCAGTTGAGACTTTTACAATTGAAAGATTAGTAAGGATGTTTGTAGATGAAGTAAAGGTAAGTTCATTTAACATAACATCTTCACTGCCAACAGAAATTTGCACGTTGCCTACCAATACATGGTTTTCACCTCGACGAGCGCTTTGTGCAGGCATAACAAGTGGGCTCAACGAAGCTGTTATTTCTGGTCCAGTCACTGTTTGAGCAGGCCATACCATAGGTAAGTTTGCATTTACACGAACAACTGAGGCACTTGCTGCCCCAACTGGTCTCATAAGTGTGTTGTATACAAGGCTGATAGACTCGCCTGCACGTGCGTCGGGGCTTACATCGGCTTTTACTACAAAGGTCATTGTTGTGCCGCGTCGAACGGTGATTGTGCTGTTAAATCCTTGAAATGAATATGTCTGGTTATCGATTAGTACTGGAATTACGCCTCCTACAGCTACTTCTTGGCCAGCATTATCAATATAGGACAAACGAAGATTTCGAAGGGCTTCGTCGCGTCCATTCAGTGAGAAATCAATTTGGTTAACCAGAATATCTTCAACATTTGAGGCGCGCATATCCATACGGCCAATCACCTCACCAACTGCACCTGGTACGAGTGTGCCATCGAGTCCTTGTGCGTTCATAGAAAGAGTTAACTCGCCTGCAGCAACCGCTATAGGTAAGATATTCGCAAGAGTGCCTTTTTTAATTGCAGCAGGGGTGGGGGCAACCTGAGACTTTTGAGCAGTGACAGGATTTGTAACGCCCATATAATCAACGGCGACACCAAGTGTTCCAACACGTGCTTGAGCTGTTACGTTCGCAACCACATCGAGTTGAAGCATGCTGTTTGCATTAACGTTCAATCGATTAGTCATAATGACGAACGTGTTGTTTGCAAAAGGAGCTGCAACAGCGCCAACAACGCGACCTTGAAGGTCGACGAGTCGTAGGTTGCTTAACGCAGTGCTTGCAGCAGAAGTTCCAATCATGCTGAATCCAATTTTGTTGATACTGATTCCATTATTTGCAGCAGTCTTTATATCAATGCGTGCGAAAGTGACATTTTGCGCGCCAGGAAGAATGTTCGTTCCTGCAGCCATAATCTGAGGAGTATGAACGGCGATAGATAACTGCTGAGCTACTACCGGTTTTGGAGCGGCAAGGGCGATATTTTGGCCAAAAAGTAAAGAAACAAGACTTATCAGAGTGAGTAGACGTTTCATAGTGATTCTAAGTTAGGTGTTAGTGCAGGAACGAAACTATACTATCTATTGTTTAAGTAGTCAAGCGGCGTGGTTATTCTGTAGCCCTCAGTAACGCTCTGGGTGAAGTCATAACTGGTGAAGATCCAATTGCACCTTTCGCCACACAAATAGTGTCGTTGTCTAACCATTCTGTAGATGTTTTTTGAGTATTAACATCACTAAGCCCTTCAATGCACGGATACCCCACGATATCAACATGAGTAATAGCTCCTTCGCAACTAACAATATTTTCATGCATTTCAATATTTGCAGGGGCATTCCGTACTCCACCACTTACTCTTTCACGGCTTTCAGTTATAACAATCGCAGGGCGAAGTTCGGGGTTTTCGTTCAGTATTGACGTTATTTGATCGGCGGTAACGACACGGATTTCAACGCCGTTACGTGAAAGAGGGATTCCATCTAATAGTTGTTTTACCGTAGCATGAGCATTTTCTTGACCATTCAGTAATGAACGAACTGCATTTGTATGTGCGGGAAACTCATCTCTTACTCCTTTTTCAACAATAATAAGAGCTGGTTTCTCGGTAATGGAAAGGTCTTGTTCGGGAGCTTCTTGCATATGAAGGTACGTTTAAAGATATGGCTGTGAATTTTATGACAAATATGCAAAAAGTCAATGCCCGCAGATGTCAGTGCTGACTAATCGCTTATCACTATTCACTATCTTCTTTTACACTAAGCGCACTCACGACCTGCACCTTTACGTAAAAATCCTCATAGAATTTTTTACATGCAGCAAGGTGTTTAATCATTTTTGCGTGATTGCCAACCTGCATAAATTTCGGATTGATTTTGAATGAAACGGCACCGCGGTAGCCTTCTTGCTTGAGCTTTGTTAAAAAGCTTTCTAGCGGCAAAATGCCTTCGTCGGGAAGCGCATATCCAACGCCTTTTTTTACATTCGATACGTGCACATGTACGAGGAATTTTTTGACTAATTGAAACGTGCGAATAAGGTCGTCGTGCTTGAGTGCAACGCGAGTGGTGTCGAGTGCTGCATGCTTAAATTTGCGAAGATCGTTAATGTTATTCATTGAATGCTCTGGAATTACTCCCAAGAACGTTGCATCGGTTGCGTTTTGAAGTGCGATTGAAATATCTTCGCGCTGACGAATTTTTGGGACCTCATTCTCGAGCCACTTTGTGTACTTAAAGTTAAACATTTTTGGTGGCTGTACAACAATTATTCGTGTTCCAATTTCTTTTGCCATTTCTACTGCGTGAATAATATCGTCTTCAGTTGCAGTTTCATGAGTTAACAAGGCTTGCACGGGAAGTTTATATTCATCGACGAGACTTTTTACGTAGTCTGTGTCGATCGTGTCGAAGGCATGTGGATCAAGTGCCAAATCGAGCGCGTCGAAGCCCGCTTCTTTTACCAAAGCAAAGATTCTGTTGAGTCCGTATCCTTTAAAAGATTCTGTAGAAATTGAGAGCATAGATTTGTTTTTATATCTTATTCTTACTACTCTTATTCTACTATAAAACAGGCCGATTGTACAGCTTGCCCTTGACGGCAATCGAAATACTCAAACGCAATATTATTCCAGTTAATTGCATGTTTATGAAAGAGGGTTACTATTACTGCCACTAATCCTTAATTTACTTTTATTATGTGTCAGTCAATGGGTTCTATGAAATGCAAAGGAGGCATGTTGGTTGTTGTCGGCGCTCTCTTTATGCTTGGCACAACAGGCGTATTACCTTGGCTTACTTTCGGTACTTTCTGGCCAGCACTTTTGATTCTAGGTGGATTACATGCAGCTCTTTGCCCATGTATGGGTGGTGGATGCTGCAAAAAAGAGGGGGTAATGGCAGAGCGAAAAGGCGAGTGCTGCAAGAAATAAGCGTTTTAGATCTATTCGCAGAAATTAAAAAGAGTCGGTGAAAGCCGGCTCTTTTTTGTGTATAATCTTGTCATATGATCGATATAAAACTACTCCGCGAAAATTTAGAACCTACTAAACTTGCGCTTAAAAAGAAGCGCTACGATATTTCATTGCTTGATGCGATTATGGAGCTCGATAAAGAGTCTCGCGCTATTGGCGTGAAGCTCGAAGAACGGCTTGCGCATCGCAATAAATTCTCGAAAGAGATGGGTGCGTTGCCAAAAGAAGAACGCGAAAAGCGTATGGGCGAAATGCAGTTTGTAAAAGAGGAGATTGGTGAACTTGAGAAGAAAAAAGAACACGTCGATACCGAGCTAAAGAATTTGTTGGTGTTTGTGCCAAATCCTCCACATGAAAGCGTTCCCGAGGGTGGCGAAGAAGATAATGCCCCATTTAAGACCGTGGGAAAGGCGCGCGAGTTTGATTTTGAGCCGAAAGATCACGCTGAATTAGGGGAAATGAATGACTGGATCGAGACCGAAGCAGCCGTAAATATGAGTGGTAGCCGTTTTTACTATTTGAAAAATACTGCAGTGTTGTTAGAGATGGCGCTTTCACGTTTTGTGATGGATAAGCTGATGAAGAAGGGCTTTACGCCGATTATTCCGCCGGTTTTGGTGAAAGAAAAAGCAATGTACGCAACCGGATTTTTTCCCGCTGATCGTGCAAGTATTTACCATGTGAACCCCGAAGATGACGATTTGTATTTGGTAGGAACCTCTGAAGTGCCGCTCTGTATGCTGCATGCTGATCAAATAATTCCGTCACTTGAAAAGCCACTTCGCTATGTAGGATTTTCTACCTGTTTTCGTCGCGAGGCGGGAACTTATGGCAAAGACACGTCGGGCATTATGCGTGTGCATCAGTTTGAAAAATTAGAGATGTTCAGCTTCTGTCATCCTGATCAAGCGCTAGAAGAACACGAATTAATTCGCGAAATCGAAGAAGAAATTATGACCGATTTGGGATTCCACTACCAGGTAATTAATATTTGTGGTGGCGATTTGGGAGCTCCTGCAGCCAAGAAATACGATATTGAGGTATGGATTCCGTCACAGAAAAAATTCCGCGAACTTACGAGCGCATCGAACTGCACTGACTTTCAGGCGCGACGCGCGAATGTACGATTTAAAGAGGAGGGGAAAACACGCTTTGCCTACACTTTGAACGGAACCGCCTGCGCTATGACTCGCGCGATTTTGGCGATCATGGAAAACTACCAGCAAAAAGACGGAACGATCGAAATTCCTGAGGTGTTGAGAAAGTGGATGTAAGGAATTAGCACTGAGTTATATTCCTCACTCATGCTGAGGGAGTGACTCGGGCGAGCGTGATAAAAATAATTTTTCCATTATTGCAGCCATCTCTTGATTCCAGCCTTCAGGGTTTGTTATTGCGCTTATTCTCATACACAATGATATGTAATAGAGTCCATCGCGACTTGCTCGTTCAGTGTTGCTTTGTACAGGTTCTGGAGTAATTAAAGGGTCCAACTCTGAGCGCAATCGAGCATCAAAGCGTTTAGCTTCGGCTGAATAATCTTGAGATAATTCAAAGACTTCTTGAGCTGTTGTCAGGTTAAATTCCTTTATTAACATATCTAGTTTCTGATCAAATTTCCCCTGGGTCATAATATCTATTACACCTGTTTCAATTCCATATGCTTTGATTTCACCTGCAAGGAATTCCTGTTTACCTGGTCTTGGAGATTCCGCGCCAGTGACTCGGTCATGTAAGTGGACTAACTCATGAACCATCAATATACCGGCCCATGCTCTTGAAAGGGGGACTGGCATAATCTCGAGTAGATTCATGTCTGATCGAATTCCCACCTTTATCATAGGGGTGTTCTTACTAATATCTGCATCTGCCGGGTTGCGGACTGCAATCCATCCGCCATTGGCAAGCCCGTTCTCTAGAGCAATAAGCATGCCATCTTTATTAACAGTTGCCCATCGTACAAGTTTCTCTTTAAAGTCTTTTAAAATACGAATGTCAGGTGTCATGGGGTGATTTCTCGCTATTGAACTCTCACTCGTTCTTCGCAAGACATCTTGAAATCCTCGTTCGTAAAGTTGTCGAGTGGCATCTTCGCTTAAATATTCTCTCCCTTTCAGTGCAAGTGGATTTGTTGGCTCTGCGGGTTGAGTCGGTTGTGTGACGGGTGGGGTGGAAACTTTCTGCGGTTCTTCTTTTTTGCTGCCAACGACGAAAGCTACAGCTGCTGTGCTTGCGAGGGCAATTCCCAAAGCTATGCCTTTAATTCCGTTTTTCTGCTTTTAAGGGGCACTAGGTGCGGTATTGTGTGGTTTTCTGCTGGGACCGCCGCGTGGTGTATTAAGCATATACCATATGTATACGCTAAAGCTATTTAATGTCAATTCTGCGGTAGAGAGGGGTTTTTGAGTGCAGTAAAGAAAAAATAAGTCTGATTTTTGATCTGTTAATCTAAATTGAGTTTAGAATTATTTCAGATTTTGTTCATTTTGCTCTGGTATTGATGTGTGTATGTTAACGACGGGTACTTGTCTTGGCCAAAACCTAAATAGCGTATATACTAGTATTAATACTATTATTAATGCTAATACTTCTTCTATGTTTAAATCCTTTAAAACCGCTTCAATTACTGAACTTCGTCAAAATGCGACAAGCCTCGTAAATGGTGTGAATAAATCCAAAGAGCCTGTTTTTATTCTTCAAAATAGCAAAAAAGCAGCGGTACTTATTGACGATGCGAGTTTTCACAAAATGATGCAGGCATATGTTGACGCGGTTGATTATCAAGATGGTGTAGAAGCATTGCTAAATCACAGCGATGAGAGATATACGTTAGCGGATTTAGATACGATGCGTGCAAAAAGAAAGAAGAAAAAATCTAAATAATTATGTACATCGTTATATTTCGAAAACAGCCTTTGAGATTTCTATATGAAATCAATGAACCAGATAAGACATATCTGAAGAATGCGATATCGGAGCTTAGTGAGAACTATTTTATTCCGGGGAAAAATACGAAAGTTCTCAAAGGAGAGCTCGCTACATTATTCCGTCTTCGAATTGGAAAGTATCGAATTATCTATACTGTTGATCACCCTAAAAACGAGGTGATTATTTTGGTTATCAATCGCCGAGATTCAGTTTACTAACGCCCCGAAACCTTCTTCATCAGCAACTTTTCTGTAATTGGTTTGAACACATTTCAGCTAAGCGCTGTTTGACGCATCTTTATTTTGACCGTATATTCCGTTTCCATGAAGCCTTCGTCCCAGCCGTCTGATCTAAATCCTATAAAAGGCGCAATTGCTTTAACTGCTGCATTAATTGGGTGTCACTCAGATTTGCGTATAAAAGACACTTCTGTCGAATTTGCGGTGTACTCCGTCGCTTCTAAATGTGCGGCAGTTCGAGCTTTGGCAAAAGAAAAAACTGGTGATGCTGATCGAGAAATGCAATCTACTTCTGGTACTGATGCTGTTCGAGAAAGTTGCCAATGTGCAGGTGGGGCCTGCGAATATGTGAGGGGAAAGAAAGTTGAAACGATGTGTGCATCGGGTCCTTGTACTCAATATGATCTTACGGAGGGTACCCTTATGTATTTTGACGCAGGCGAAGCTGGCGTTGTAAGCCAGGCTACCCTTTCTCATTCACCAATTCCTGATGCAACAGGAGTCTCTAAAGATTCGAAAAGTGAGGTATTATCTGTAAAAAGAGGGAGTGGTATATTTAGTGATGGAACCTGTGAGTTTGCAACAACGCATTTCGACAAAAGCTTAATGAAAGTGCCTCGTATTGCCTATACAAACGATATTGGTGACTGCTTGGCGGCTGAAAGGCTTGTTAGTGACTCTTTTGAGCGAATTTCGAAGTAGCATGTGCTGTAAATAAATATCGCCCATAATAAGTATTGACGCATTAGCTTGTTTATTATATAATATATCTAATAACGAAAACAAAAAAATGATACTTCAACAAACATTAACAAGTCGCGAGAAGGGATTCGCCACCTTTGCAGTTTTATTCTTGGTCGGATTGGTCGCTTTTGGTTATGTAAAAACAATAGCCAGCCCACTTGCGGCAAGTGTATTGCATGCCAATGCCATCGAGAAAAATTCAATCGCACATTACGAAGCTCTAACTAATGAATTTAATAAAATCCGTGAAAATATAGGATTTATAAAAACAATTGAGATAAAATCTAAAATACGCTCAGTAAAGGTTTGTTTGCTCGATGCAAAGCAAAATCAGGTATCGGCACCAGACACGTACTCTAGCTGCGAAAAACTATTGGCAGAGGTTGAAAGCTCATTACAGTCAAATGATCAGGCTGTTCTTAATATTGAGACACAAGTAAAGACGCTCGAGAAAAAAGTTACTGAATACGGCGTGGTTGTCGATGAGGCGCTTGATGCATTGCAGAAAAAGGATTCAGCAACGGTAAAGTCTGCGGGGCATTAGTTCGTGCGAAATCTGCATTACGAATAAACCACCGTTTTTTGAGGACGGTGGCTGTTGATATTACTAGTATTCTGAGCGAGCTATTTAACCAATTCGCCTTCCACTGCATCTTCTGGTGGAGTGTTCTCTTTCTTGGCGCCATCGTCAGCAGTAGGTCCTTCTTTCGGAGCTTCACCTGCTTGCGATTCATCTGCACCCGGTGTAGGTGGAACATTTTTGTACAACTCGCTACCAACTTTTTGTAACTCGGTCGAGAGTTCCTCGAATAGCTTTTCAATGTCGTCTGGGTTTGCGTCTTTGTTCTCAAGAAGTTTTTTAAGTTCTTCCGCTTTTGCTTTAATAGGATTCTTAATTTCGTCGCTGAGTTTTTCTCCGTTTTCTTTGAGCGTCTTCTCGGTCTGGAAAATAAGTGAGTCCGCTTTGTTGCGAGCCTCGGCGCTCTTTGCCTTTTTCTTATCCTCTTCAGCAAATTGCTCGGCCTCTTTGCGCATTTTGTCGATTTCTTCGTCGGTCAAACCTGACGAACCGGTAACGGTTATGTGCTGTTTCTTGCCGCTTGCTTTGTCAGTCGCAGTGACTTTCAAGATTCCGTTTGCATCGATGTCGAAGCCCACTTCAACTTGTGGTACGCCACGAGGCGCCGGTGGGATTCCATCGAGTACAAACTTACCAAGTGACTTATTATCGGCTGCCATAGGGCGTTCACCTTGTAATACGTGAATTTCAACCGATGGTTGATTATCGCTTGCGGTAGAGAAAACTTGAGACTTGCTTGTTGGAATCGTGGTGTTGCGTTCAATAACTTTTGTGCAAACACCGCCGAGTGTTTCGATACCAAGTGAAAGGGGAGTGACGTCGAGAAGTAACACATCTTTGACGCTGCCTTGCAAAACGCCGCCTTGAATACCGGCACCAATTGCAACGACTTCGTCAGGATTAATACCGCGGTGTGGCTCTTTGCCGAAGATCGATTTTGCCTTTTCTAAAACAGCAGGCATACGAGTCATACCTCCGACCATTACTACTTCATCAATATCGCTCATGTAGACTTTTGCGTCGTCCATCGCTTTTTTGCAGGGACCCATGGTTCGCTCTAACAGATCGGCAACCAAATCTTCTAATTTTGCACGCGTTAATTTTACATTCAAATGTTTAGGACCACTCGCATCTGCAGTCACGAACGGAAGATTGATGTCTGTTTCGTGGAGAGTTGAAAGCTCGATTTTTGCCTTTTCCGAAGCCTCGCGCAAGCGCTGAAGCGCCATTTTGTCGTTGCCAAGGTCGATGCCTTGATCCTTTTTAAATTCAGTAATGAGCCAGTTAACAACTCGTTCGTCGAAGTCATCACCACCAAGTTGGGTGTCTCCGTTTGTTGCTAAAACTTCGTAGACTCCTTCGCCTATTTCGAGGACTGAGACATCGAAGGTACCTCCACCAAGGTCGTAAACTGCAATTTTTTTCAATCCACCTTTTTTATCGAGACCGTAGGCAAGAGCTGCTGCGGTTGGTTCGTTAATAATGCGTTTTACATCTAATCCCGCAATTTTGCCCGCGTCTTTTGTTGCCTGACGTTGTGCGTCGTTGAAGTACGCGGGAACCGTAATAACGGCTTCGGTAACGGCTTCGCCGAGGTATGCTTCTGCATCTGCTTTCAGTTTTTGTAATACGATCGCCGCAATCTCTGCAGGACGCATCTGCTTTTTATTCACCTCAATTTCAATTTCGCCTTTTGATCCTTTAATAACTTTATATGGCATTCGCTTAATCGTCTCGAGACACTCGTCGTACTGACGACCAATAAAACGTTTTGCAGAAAAAACTGTGCTCTCGGGATTAATAACCGCCTGGCGCTTTGCCGTTACGCCCACAATTCGCTCGTCACCTTTGAAAGAAACAACCGATGGAGTGGTGCGTCCGCCTTCGGTATTTGGAACGACGACAGGCTCGGCACCCATCATAACCGAGACGCACGAGTTTGTAGTACCAAGATCAATACCAATGATTTTGCCCATAAAATATGTAGATTAAATGAATTAGCACTCGTCATTATAGAGTGCCAGAAATAGGGGGTCAAGAGAAATTTACCATTACATTGGTCGTGTCCACCGGGTAGGGTGTGCATGGTTTTCACGCGGTGTTTTTCTTTGGGCTTGCTGTGTTGGAGCTGCGTTCGTAGTTGTAATTGATTGTTCGCCGTTAGGTGGCTGAATTATATTCAGCGGAATGGGGCTCGATACGGTCGTCTTTATATTAGGAGGTGTAAACCCGTTTGAACCTGCAGAGAGGTGAGGAGCAAACATACCTCTTAATGCTAAAAGTAGAGCCATTAATGCTTTCTCGTGCGATGGAACGTTGTCTGTTGAAGGGCCGGTGCCCTCTGGTACAGTTCTGTTTTCTATTGTCGGTGTTTTTCGTTTTTCCATATGGCCATATCTTGAGTGCTGTTAGTGCTGTTTGTCAACTATATTTAAATATTCGGCGGGGCCATTTTTTGCGGCGGTAACTTCGCATAAGCCTCCATTAAAAGTTTTTTCAATTTTGCCCCCATTTACAATCATTAAATAGGGAATGTGGCCAGGGAAATCGAAGCCATCAAACGCACGACTCAGGGTTTTTTCATTATTCGTAAAGTCAGCAACTTCGTTAGTGCCTTGCTCGGTCGTAACGTACATTAGAGAATATTCTCCGGTTTTAATTTCTCTCCACCAATCGCTTGCAAGGCTACATGCTGCACAAGATCCGCTGCCGAATACAATTATATGTTTCCCACTTTTTAATGTTGTAAGTACTTGTTGAGTGACATTTGTTACAACTTTGATAGGATTTAAAGCATGACCAAATGTTTGAGTTTTGTATCTGTCTGAAACGTTCTCCCCGAAATTATCAGAGCAGCTTTGGTACACAAAGGCAATTCTGGTTTTAAACTCATGATTTTGTTCACCATGCGCCTCGGCGGTAATTGATAATGGTAGTGCGGTTGCAAGTGCAGATAGCGCTAATGAGCCGAGCATTTTGCTCCCTCGGCCAGGAGAATGAATGTGTTTTTCGGGTTGAGATTCAATACTCATACTGAAATAAAACCATAAAAGCATGTATTTAGCAATGCTGCCGTCGGTGAATATCACAAACCATATCTATTTTGTTAAGACCTTTTCGAGGTATCTTCAGTAACCTTATATCCGATGCGTTCTTTTTTTTCTTCCGCTTCGAGAAAAACTTGGGGTTCCATGATCTTTCGAATTGCCTCGAAAACAACTTTAAACTGAGCATCATATTTTGTTTCAAGAGATTCAATCTGTCGTGCGAGCTCGGTATGAGTAGAAAGAAGTTCACGTAGGCGGACAAACGAGCGCATGATTTCAATATTAACGAGAACTGCTCTGTCACTTTTTAAAACACTTGAGAGCATTGCAATGCCTTGTTCGGTGAAGGCGTACGGCAGGTATCTACGTCCACCTCTCTTCTGCTTTGAGGTCACAATTTGTGACCTCAGCCGTTCATTTTCATCATTTGAGGTTCCAAATTGGAACCTCAAAGATTCTTTTTCGTCTTTTGTGAGTTGAAAGGCAAAGTCAGCTGGGAATCTTTTCGCGTTGCGCGCTACGGCTTTATTGAGCTCTTTTGTTTTTACTCCATATAACTCCGCTAAATCAGCATCAATCATTACTTTCTTATTCCTTATAAAAAATATTTTGCGATTAATTTTTTCGATAGGTATAAAAACAGCATTATTCATACAGTTGTATTAAAATATAATACGCCACACTACTTTTTAATGGCTTGTTAGTCAACAAAATAGAACATGAGGCATTTCAGGATTTGTTCATAATTATTTCAGTTTTCTTGGCAAAGAATCCGTTATTCGCTACCCTTCAATCTTGACTTCGAGTCAGGCGAGATATATACTTATATATATAACTAAGTATATATCTATGACTATTATTACAAAAAGCGATATGCAGAAAAACATTGGATCTTTAGCGGGAAAAGCCTTTACGGTGGTGAATCGCGGCAAGCCTGAGATGTACATTCTTCCTTTTTTTGAAGGGAGTGAGGAGTTGATTGAGGATTATCTTGAAGACTATGAGATGATGATGAACAAAGACAAGTTGCAGAAGGAACTTCAGGAGTCATTGGACAGCGGCGAGTCAGATTTTTCAATTTAATATGAGTCGATCGATATGGTTATATTTACCTTTACTGATAAGTCGTATAAAACTTTTCTTCACCTAGAAAAGAATATTCAAGAAAGAATTGCAGATAAATTAACTGAATTAAAAAATCACCCGGACATTTTTTCTGTTCTAAAAGTAGTTACAAACCTTGAACCAGCAACGTATCGTCTGAGAATTGGAAATTATAGAATGTTGATTATGCAAAAATCTGAAAATACTTTTTCCATTTTGAAACTCGGTCACCGCCGAGAAATCTATCGATAGAAAGGATTGCTTAGTCATCTACGCCGCCTCCCCATTCCCCACCTTCACCTTCGCCGGCCTTAGCACCTGCCCTCCCAGCGTGTAGCCTTTTTCGAACTCTTCGAGCACGATGTCTTTTTCGCCGGGACCGGCTAAGAGAGGCTCGTGCAAATTCGAGTCCATTGGCATGCCAACTGCAGATGGGATTTCTTCGACGCCCTGTTTTTTTAAAAAGTTTACGAGTTGTTTTTCGATTTGTATGACTCCTTTGTACCACTCGGAATTCGCGGTCTCAGGTGGCACGTGTTCAAACGATCGCGCAAAGTTGTCGGCGATCGGCAAAATTTCTCGAATAAAAGAACTATTTGCAAACGCCGCATACTGTACGCGTTCTTGTTCAACGAGTCGGCGGTAGTTTGAAAGATCGGCCAGCGCGCGCTTGGCGGTGTCGGTTAATTCGAGCACACGTTCGTTCGCCTGTGTTAAATCCATTTTTAATTTTGTAAATTCAACCACCGATGGGGAAGTAACATCGTTCATCACTCCGTCATCTTGTTGCGCGCCGCCTGTACTGCTCGATGAGTACGCGCCATTATCGTTCTGTGAATTGTTTTGGCCTGCGTCATTTTGTGTAGTGTCGTCGTTCATATAAAAAAATTAGTTATTCAAGTAGTTCTAAAATCTGTTTCAACATTGCACTGTTGTACGGATACTGCATTCGCGTAGGGCCCAAAATGCCCATGTAGCCAACGAAATCGTCGATCTTGTATTTGCCAACAATCAAGCTGCATGACTGAATTTGCGGAATAATATTTTCTTTGCCAATAAAAATTCGTGGCTCGCGTTCAATGTCGAGCGAGCGAAGTGTGCGCACAAAATTATCGGTTTCTTCGAGCATTTCAATTACTTCACTTGCACGAA